>DAHWFQ010000226.1:0-2150 GCA_027324895.1 Actinomycetota bacterium
TCGTATTCCTTCCAGCCCAGGATGGATTCCTCGAGCAGCACCTCCGTGGTGGGACTGGCCTGCAAGCCGGAGCCGGCGATGCGTCGCAATTCCTCGGCGTTGTAGGCGAAGCCGGAACCGGCACCCCCCATGGTGAAGGAAGGGCGCACGACCACCGGATAGCCAAGGTCGTCAACGGCCGCGAACACTTCGTCGAGGCTGTGGCAGATGGCGCTGCGGGCGCTCTCGGCACCGACGGAGGCCACAATCTGCTTGAACTTCTCGCGGTTCTCCCCTCGCTCGATGGCCTCCACGTCGGCGCCGATGAGCTCGACGTTGTAACGCTCGAGCACACCGTTGCGATGCAGTGCCATGGCGGCGTTGAGCGCCGTCTGCCCACCCAGGGTCGGGAGCAGCGCATCGGGCCGCTCCTTGGCGATGATGGCTTCGATGACATCAGGTGTGATGGGTTCCACGTAGGTGGCGTCCGCGAACTCGGGGTCGGTCATGATGGTGGCCGGGTTGGAGTTGACGAGGATCACGCGCAGGCCTTCGTCGCGCAGCACGCGACAGGCCTGGGTGCCCGAGTAGTCGAATTCACAGGCCTGACCGATGACGATGGGGCCCGAACCGATCACCATCACGCTCTTGATGTCGTCGCGACGAGGCATCAGCGACCAACTCCCGACATGCTCGTGACGAATTCATCGAAGAGGACAACCGCATCATGCGGACCGGCCGCTGCCTCTGGGTGGTACTGCACGCTGAAGGCGCGGGCATCGAGCGCGCGCAGGCCCTCGATCACCTGATCGTTCAGGCACACATGCGAGACCTCGACGCGGCCGAAGGGTGTCTCGCTCACGCGATCCAGCGGCGCGTCGACTGCGAAGCCGTGATTGTGCGCTGTGATCGCGACGCGACCGGTGCGACGATCCTGCACCGGCTGGTTCACGCCGCGGTGACCGTACTTGAGCTTGTAGGTGTCAAAGCCCAGGGCCCGCCCCAGAATCTGGTTGCCGAAACAGATGCCGAAGAAGGGCCGCTCGGCAGCAAGCACGGCACGGGCCAGCTCGGTGGCGTGCGCCGCGGTCGAGGGATCGCCCGGTCCATTGCTGAAGAACACACCGTCGACGCCGCGTTCGAGCAGTTCCCCGGCGCTGGTGAAGGCGGGCAGTACATGGGTTTCGATTCCGCGCTCGGCCATGCGGTGGGGTGTCATGCGTTTGATGCCCAGGTCCAGGGCGGCAACCGTGAGCCGACGTTCCCCGAGTGCCGGCACCACATACGCGGCCCGGGTGGTGACATCATCGACGTAACTGGCGCCAATCATCGAGGGCGAGGCCAGCACCTGCGCGACGAGTGCGTCGACATCCGACAGCACGGCATCGCCGGTGAAGAGCCCGACACGCATGGCGCCGCGTTCGCGGAGATGGCGGGTGATGGCACGGGTGTCCACGCCAGCGACACCAACCACGCCCTGGGCACGCAGCTCCTCATCAAGCGAGCGCTGCGAACGCCAGTTGGAGGCGATCGCCGAAGGATTGCGTACAACGAAACCGTTGACCCAGATGCGATCCGATTCCGGATCCTCATCGTTGATCCCGGTGTTGCCGATGTGCGGTGCCGTCATGACGACGACCTGTCCGCGGTAGGACGGATCAGTGAGGGTCTCCTGGTAGCCGGTCATGCCGGTGTTGAAGACGGCCTCGCCGAAGGCCACACCGTCGGCGCCGAAGGCGGTGCCGCGGAAGACGCGGCCGTCCTCGAGCACGAACAGAGCGGGTTTCACGATGCAACCTCCTGCGAAAGTGCCGACAGTGCGGCGAGATGTTCTCCGGTGTCAGGGAAGCGCAAGCCGATGTCGACGCTCTCCTCCCCCAGCCGGAAGGTGATGACGATGATGCCGCCGTCCTCAAAGGCGCGGCCCGCGATGCCCTTGTCCGCGCGGACACCGATCAGGTCCGTGCGCGGGATGGAGAAGGAGCGCTCGTTCTCGCGCTCAAGGTCCACGGCGTCGGCGGTGATGCGCAGACGCACCAGTGATCGCGCACCGAGCGAATGCACGTCGATGCGATCCAGCCAGCGCCCCGCGCGCGTGGCCCCCAGATAGGTGCCGGACCAGGGTCCGACCACGGTCGGCGCCGACGATGCCGGCCGCGGCAGGGCCAGTT
>DAHWFQ010000008.1:0-2827 GCA_027324895.1 Actinomycetota bacterium
CGCGAGCCCATCATCATCAGCAACATCCCGCGCCTGGTGCCGCACTGGTCGCAGCCGATCGTCGTCGGTCGTCACGCCTTCGGTGACCAGTACCGCGCCACCGACTTCAAGGTTCCCGGTGCCGGCAAGCTCACCGTCACCTTCACGCCGGAGGACGGCGGCGAACCGATGGAGTTCCACGTCTTCGACTACCCGGGCGCCGGCGTGGCCATGACGATGTACAACCTCGACGAGTCGATCCGCGACTTCGCACGCGCCTCCATGCGCTACTCGCTGTCGCGCAACTACCCGTTGTACCTCTCGACGAAGAACACCATCCTCAAGGCCTATGACGGCCAGTTCAAGGACATCTTCGCCGACGTGTACCGCGAGGAGTTCAAGGCGGAGTTCGACGCCAAGGGCCTCACCTACGAGCACCGGCTGATCGACGACATGGTCGCCTCCGCGCTGAAGTGGGAGGGCGGCTACGTCTGGGCCTGCAAGAACTACGACGGCGACGTGCAGTCCGACATCGTGGCCCAGGGCTTCGGCTCGCTCGGTCTGATGACGTCGGTGCTCATGACGCCCGACGGCAGGACGGTCGAGGCAGAGGCGGCGCACGGCACCGTGACCCGCCACTACCGCCAGCACCAGCAGGGCAAGCCCACGTCGACCAACCCCATCGCCTCCATCTTCGCGTGGACCCAGGGCCTGCTCTACCGCGGGCAGTTCGACGGCACCCCGGCGGTCTCCGAGTTCGCGCAGACCCTGGAGCGCGTCTGCATCGAGACCGTCGAGCAGGGACACATGACGAAGGACCTCGCGCTCCTCATCGGCCCCGACCAGCCGTGGGAGACGACCCAGGACTTCCTGGGCAGCATCGACGCCAACCTGCAGAAGGCCATGGCCCGGTAGCACCACACGACCAACGGCGCGGCTCCACCGAGGTGGGACCGCGCCGTTGCCGTGTGCGATGGGCCCGACTACGCGGGCAGGTGGAAACCGGTGTGTGCGTGGCAGTCGTAGCCGTGCGGGTTCTTCTGCAGGTACTTCTGGTGGTAGTCCTCGGCCGGGAAGAAGGGGTGTGCGTCGGCCGCATCCGTCTCCGTGGTGATGGGACCCAGCCCGCCGGCGGCGAGCACATGCGCGAACTGGTCGAGCGTGCGCTCCACCTCCTCCTGCTGCACGTCGTCCGTCCAGTAGACGACGCTGCGGTACTGGCTGCCGATGTCGTTGCCCTGGCGATCGCCCGTCGTGGGATCGTGGTTCTCCCAGAACACGCGCAGGACCTCGCGTGTGGGCACGACGGCCTCGTCGTAGACCACCTTCACCATCTCGGCGTGGCCGGTGCGGCCGGTGCACACCGTCCTGTAGTCGGCCGGGCCGTAGGCGCCGCCCTGGTAGCCGACCTCGGTCTCGATGACGCCGGGGATCTGCCAGAACTTCTTCTCGGCGCCCCAGAAGCAGCCCATCCCCAGATACAAGGTCTTCATGGGCTGAGGGTACGCGTTGCCGCGGATTGCCAATGGTGACCCCGGCGTTGGCGTCGAACCGCACCGGGCTGGTCTAATCGCAGCGCGAGCGGGGCAGGCTCGGAGCAGCAGGGGAGCGTTGGCATGGGGACGATGGACAGTGTGCGCTGGGGCATGATCGGTACTGGTGACGTCACCGAGGTGAAGAGCGGCCCGGCGCTGTACCACGCCGAGCACTCCTCGCTGGTCGGGGTCACCAATCGCACCCTGGCCAAGGCGGAGTCATGGGTGGCGCGCCACGGCGTCGGCAGGGTCTTCCCCGACGTGGCCTCGCTGCTCGCGGACCCCGCGATCGACATCGTGTACATCGCCACCCCTCCGGGCGAGCACCTGGCGCTCACCGCGCAGGTGGCGGCCGCGGGCAAGCACGTGTACGTGGAGAAGCCGATGGCGCTCGACGGCACCGAGTGCGAGGCCATGATCGAGGCCTGTGAGCGCGCCGGTGTGCGCCTGTTCGTCGCCTACTACCGTCGCGCCCTGCCCCGGTTCGCGCAGGTGGCGCACTGGCTCGCAGAGGGTGCCATCGGCCGGCCCTGCAGCGTGTCCATCGTCCAGCGCATGCGCCCCGCCGACGCCGAACGCTCGCCCGAGACCCTGCCCTGGCGCCTGCGCGCGGAGCAGTCGGGCGGCGGCAAGTTCCTGGACGTGGCCGTGCATGCCCTCGACATCGTCGACCACTGGTTGGGACCGTTGCTCGACGTGCGCGGCGAGGCGGCCAACCGCGGTGGCCTGTACGAGGTGGAGGACACGGTGGTCGCCTCCTGGCGCCATCCCAGCGGCGTACTCGGCACGGGGAGCTGGTGCTTCGTCGCCGACGACGAAGCAGATCGCATCGAGATCGTGGGCACCGAGGGCAGGATCGAGTTGGCCTGCTTCGGCACCGACGCCGTGCGGCTGGTGACGGCGGCCAGGGTGGACGCGCGCGAGTTCACCAATCCGGCGCACATCCAGCAACCGTTCATCCAGACGATCATCGACGAACTTCGGGGGACCGCTGTCTGTCCGGGCACTGCCCTGTCCGCGGCCCGCACCAGTAGGGTCGCGGACACGGTGCTGCAGACGTACCGCGCACGCTAGGAGGCTCCATGATCTCGGTGGTTTCGGCGAACCTGAACGGCGTCCGCGCAGCCCTGCGCAACGGCGGGCTGGCCCAGTTGCGCGAGGCCCAGTCGGCAGGACGCGCCGACATCATCTGCATGCAGGAGGTGCGTGCCACCACCGAGCAGTTGCACGAGTGCCTGGACGCCGCGGGATTCACCAAGGTGCACGTCGCGCACGACTCCTCGGCCAAGCTCGGGCACGCAGGCGTGGCCATC
>DAHWFQ010000017.1:0-6513 GCA_027324895.1 Actinomycetota bacterium
CCGCCACCAAGGCGGCAAAGTACCTCCGTCAGCTCGCGGGCACGACGGCCCTGTCCATCCATGACACCACACACATGCTCGCCTGGGATGGTGAGTACGGCCATCACGCCGACAGTGCCCACAGGCTGGTGATGCGGGTCATCAACAGCGGCCGCGCGGAAGTGGTGGGCCCTGAACGCGTGGCCTGCGAGAACGCCGAGTGCCCACTGCACTACGCGGTCATCGCGCCCTTGGTCATCGACGACCTGGTGCTGGGCGCCATCGCCGCCTTCGACCGCGGCGCACCGGCGGCCCTGGTGCGCACCGTGTCCGAGATCTCGCGCTGGACGAACGGGCAACTCGAACTCGCCGAACTCGACGACTCGCGGACGAGGCTTGCGGAGGCGGAGGTCAAGGCGCTGCGGGCCCAGATCTCGCCGCACTTCATCTACAACGCGCTGAACGCCATTGCCTCCTATGTCCGCACCGATCCCGAGCATGCTCGCGAGCTGCTGCTCGAGTTCGCCGACTTCACGCGCTACTCCTTCCGCGCGCACGGCCAGTTCACGACGCTGTCCGAGGAGCTCTCGTCGATCGACCGCTACCTGATTCTCGAGCGCGCACGCTTCGGCGATCGCCTGCAGGTCGAGTTGCGGATCGCGCCCGAGGTCCTGAATGTGACGGTGCCCTTCCTCTGCCTGCAGCCCTTGGTCGAGAACGCTGTGCGGCACGGCCTGGAGAACAAGACCGGCGTGGGGCACATCACCATCGACGCCCTGGACATGGGACCCGATTGCTGGGTGACCATCGAGGATGACGGCGTCGGCGCCGATCCGGAGCGCATCCGGCGCATCCTGTCCGGTGACACCACGATCGATTCCATCGGGGTCGCGAACGTCGACGAGCGCCTGCGGTCCGTGTACGGGGACGGGTACGGCCTCATCATCGAGACCGCGCCCGGGGCCGGTACGAAAGTCACCGTACGCGTGCCGAAGTTCCAGCCCAAGGCCCTCGTCTAGCCTTTTTGCGCGGGCGTGACGAGGATTCCGCCGGAAACGGGCGTAGTCTCGGCGCCAACGCCGCAGCGCAGCTACGGGCGGGGGCCCTGTCCCGTCGCTGGAGCGCCGCGCCGACTTCCGCGCGCATGTGATCGAGAGGGACAGTTACGTGGCTGGCTTGAGGGTTCTCGCCGTCGACGATGAGGCGCCTGCACGCGCCGAATTGGCGTACGTGCTGAAGCAGGACGATCGCATCGGCGAGGTGCGCACTGCGCAGAACGGCACCGAGGCCCTCAAGGTGCTGCAGACCGAGCCGATCGATGCGGTGTTCCTGGACATCCGCATGCCGGGCATCGACGGCATGGATTTGGCCAAGGTGCTCAAGCGCTTCACGGAGGCTCCGGCCATCGTGTTCGTCACGGCGTTCGAGGATCACGCGGTGAGCGCGTTCGATCTGCGGGCGGTCGACTACGTGTTGAAGCCCTATCGCCCGGAACGTCTGCACGAAGCCGTGTCGCGCGTGCTCGAAGCCAAGTCGCAGCGCCAGCCCCTGGCAGATGCCGCGTCCATCGGCACCGAGGACGAGACCATCCCCGTCGAACTGGCGGGCGTCACCCGCTTCATCAAGCGCAGCGACATCCGGTACGTCGAGGCCCACGGCGACTACGCGCGCCTGGTCACACGCGAGGGGCGCCATCTCGTGCGCATCCCCCTGGCCGTCCTCGAGGAGCGCTGGGCGGACGCGGGATTCGTGCGGATCCACCGCCGCTGGTTGGTGTCGCTTGCCACCATCGATGAGGTTCGCGTCGACGCGGGCCGCATGTCCGTCCGCGTCGGGGATGCCCTGCTCGAGGTCTCACGCCGTCACACCCGCGAGCTCAGGGACCGCCTTGTCCGCAGCGCTCGTCCGCGCCGCATCGACACCGTTCCCGCCCCCGCTGCCCGTCCCAAGCCATAGGACCGATGGACAAGTCCCGGCGCGTCGTCGTCACGCATCCACGCACGAGCACGCGTCGCCGGCCCTCGCGCACCTCCGCACCACGTGACCTTCGGGAACACACGGTCCGTGGCGAGGTGCTGCTGTCTGCGCTTCGGCGCAGCCAACTTCGGCTCTCCATGGCGATCGCATCGGCCTTCCTGTCGGTGCTGGCCGTGGTCCCGCTGCTCTACTGGGGCTCGCACTGGTTCCGCAGCGCGCATGTGTGGTCGATTCCCGTCATCTGGCTGACCATCGGCGTCGCCGTGTTCCCATTCATCATCGCCTTGGGGTGGCTGCACATCCGCATGGCCGAGTGGTACGAGCAGCAGTTCATCGATCTCGTCGAGGACGTGTGATGAACCCCTTCGCCATCATCACCGTCGTGGCCCTCATCACCACGAGTATCAGCATCGGCCTGTACGGATTGCGCTTCTCGCGCGGCACCTCCGACTTCTTCATGGCGGCCAGGTCGATGAGCACCTTCGCCAACGCGTCGGCCATGAGTGGTGAGTACCTGTCCGCCGCCTCGTTCCTCGGCATCGCGGGGCTGGTCATGCTCTACGGCATCGACATGCTCTGGTACCCGGTCGGCTTCACCGCCGGGTACCTGGTGCTGCTGCTGTTCATCGCGGCACCCCTGCGCCGATCCGGCGCGTACACGCTGCCTGACTTCGCGGAGACCCGCATGGAGTCGCGCACCGTGCGCCGGCTCTCGAGCGCCCTCGTCGTCATCATCGGTTGGCTGTACCTGTTGCCGCAGATGCAGGCGGCCGGTCTCACGCTCAATGTGATGACGGGAGCACCGGTGGCATCCGGTGGCGTCGTCGTCGCGCTCGTCGTGGGCCTCACGGTGGCAGCTGGCGGCACACGGTCCATCTCCCTGGTGCAGAGCTTCCAGTACTGGATCAAGGTCGGCGCGATCGCCATTCCGACCGTGCTCATGCTGTGGGCGTGGACCGAGCAGAACTCCCCGCGCCTGTCCCCCGCCCGCTGGAGCGAGCCCCTGTCGACCTTCGGCGGCCGGCAATTCCCCCTCTATGGGAACCTCTCGCTCGTCATCGCGACCTTCCTGGGCACCATGGGCCTCCCGCACGTGCTCGTGCGCTTCTACGCCATCAGGGACGGCCGGGCAGCCCGCCGCACCACGCTGCTCGCGATCTCGCTCATCAGCGTCTTCTACCTGTTCCCGCCGGTGATCGGTGCACTCGGGCGCTTCTACTCGCTCGACCTCGGTCGCCATGGCGGCTCGGACGCCCTCGTGCTCCTGCTGCCCGAACGTGTCTTCCCCGGCGCCTTCGGACAGCTGCTCGGGGCCCTGGTTGACGCCGGTGCCTTCGCGGCCTTCATGGCCACCGCGTCCGGGCTCGTGCTGTCCATCTCCGGCGTCCTGTCACAGGACCTCCTGCAGAAGCGGATGGGGGCAGTGCCGGGCTTCCGCACGGGCGCGGCACTCGCCCTGCTGGTCCCCCTCGCGCTGCTCCCCTTCATCGGCCAGCTCCACCTCGCAGACATGGTGGCCATGGCATTCGCGGTCGCGGCCTCCACCTTCTGCCCGCTCCTGGTGCTCGGTATCTGGTGGAGGCGCCTCTCCACCGCCGGCGCCATCGCCGGTCTGGCGGTCGGAGGGACGACCTCCGTGCTCGCGGTACTCGTCGCGCTGTTCATCCCCACCACCGGCCCCCTGCACGCCGTGCTGGGCCAACCGGCGGCCTGGACCGTCCCCCTCGCATTCGCGACGATGGTCGTGGTGTCCCTCGCGACCAGCGACCGCGTCCCGGGTCATGCGGCGATCACGATGGGACGCTTGCACACCCCGGACAAGTTCGTGGTCTGAGTCCTGTTCCGCGCACGGGCCGGACCGTTATCGTCAGCGGCACTCGAACTCGGGTGGTGAGCAGCGCTCCCGGCGCGAGCTGCACCTGAGCAAGACGTGGTCCCACCGCCGCGGCCGGGACACGTGAAGGGACGGACATGAGCGACATCAGCGAAACCCTCTCCAACCTGCTCTCGGAGAGTCGGCACTTCTTCCCGCCGGTCGAGCTCGCCATCAACGCGAATGCGAAGATCGAGTCCTATCAGGAGGCGTCCGAGGATCGCCTGGCGTTCTGGGCCAAGCAGGCCCGTCGCCTGCAATGGGCGAAGCCCTGGAGCCAGGTACTCGACTGGAGCGATGCACCGTTCGCGCAGTGGTTCGTCGACGGCAAGCTCAACGTCGCCGTCAACTGCGTCGATCGTCACGTGGCTGCCGGCAACGGCGACCGTGTCGCGTACTACTGGGAGGGCGAGGGTGGTGACACCCGAACCATCACCTACGCGGAACTCCTACGCGAGGTGTCGAAGACAGCGAACGCGCTGATCGCGCTCGGCATCGGCGAGGGCGATCGCGTGGCGATCTACATGCCGATGATCCCCGAGGCCGTGTTCTCACTGCTGGCCTGCGCACGCATCGGTGCGGTGACGTCCGTGATCTTCGGTGGCTTCTCCTCGGAGGCGCTGCGTTCGCGCATCATCGACGCCTCGGCCCGGCTCGTCATCACCAGCGACGGGCAGTTCAGGCGGGGCAAGGCCCTGCCGCTCAAGGATGCGGTCGATGAGGCGCTGCACGAGACGCCGACCATCCAGCACGTGCTGGTGGTGCGTCGCACCGGCGGCGAGGTGACCTGGAACGAGCGCGACGTCTGGTGGCACGACGTCGTTGACGCGCAGCCCGACACGCACAGCCCGCGTGCCTTCGACGCGGAGCACCCGCTCTTCATCCTCTACACGTCCGGCACCACGGGCACCCCCAAGGGCATCCTGCACACCACCGGCGGCTACCTCACACAGGCGGCATACACGCACCACGCGGTATTCGACCTGAAGCCGGAGACGGACGTGTACTGGTGCACCGCCGACATCGGCTGGATCACCGGCCACACGTACGTCGTCTACGGGCCGCTGGCCAATGGCGCCACCTCACTCATCTACGAGGGCACACCGGACACCCCGCACCGCGGGCGCTGGTGGGAACTCATCGAGAAGTACGGCGTCTCCATCTTCTACACGGCACCCACTGCCATCCGCGCCTGCATGAAGTGGGGGGACGAGCACCCGGACGCCTTCGACCTCTCCTCGTTGCGCATCCTGGGTTCGGTCGGCGAACCGATCAACCCGGAGGCCTGGATGTGGTACCGCGAGGTCATCGGCCATGACCGCTGCCCCATCGTCGACACCTGGTGGCAGACGGAGACCGGCGCCATCATGATCTCCCCGCTACCGGGCGTCACCACCTGCAAGCCCGGCTCGGCCATGCGCGCGCTGCCCGGCATCGGCGCCGCCATCGTCGATGAGAACGGCTACAAGGTGGGACGCGGCCATGGCGGCTACCTGGTGCTCACGGACCCGTGGCCGGCCATGCTGCGGGGAATCTGGGGTGACCCCGAGCGCTACCGGAACGGCTACTGGTCACGGTTCCAGGGCCGCTACTTCGCGGGTGACGGGGCCAAGTTCGACGATGAGGGTGCGATCTGGCTGCTCGGCCGCGTCGATGATGTCATGAACATCTCGGGGCACCGCATCTCGACCACGGAAGTGGAGCACGCCCTCGTCTCGCACCCGGCGGTCGCCGAGGCCGCCGTCGTGAGCTCGTCCGACCCGCTCACAGGGCAGGCGATCGTCGCCTTCGTCATCCTGCGCGGTGGCTACGAGGATGGCGAGGGCATGGCAGCGGCCCTGCGCGGGCACGTCGTGCACGAGATCGGCCCCATCGCGAAGCCGCGACAGGTGATGATCGTGCAGGAACTGCCGAAGACGCGTTCCGGGAAGATCATGCGACGCCTGCTCCGCGACATCGCGGAGAATCGCGCCATCGGTGACGTGACGACACTCGCTGACCCCACCATCATGAACATGATCGCCCAGGGCCTCGCTTCGGGCATGCCGGAGGATTGAGTGAAGGACGATCGCCGCTGGGTTGATCGCGTCATCCGCGAGGAGAAACCAGCGGCGATGATGCTGGTCGTCGCAGCCGCCATCGGCCTTGGCGTCACCAATGCCGTGGGTTATGCGCACGTCGCGCCGCTGCTCCATGCCCGTCACTCCGTGCTCGACCTGAGCTTCGCCGGCTTCGTCGAGGACGGACTGCTCCCCGTGTTCTTCTTCATCGCCGGGCTCGAATTGCGACATGAGTTCACGCGCGGTGCGCTGTCCTCGATACGTCAGGCGTCGGTGCCGATCGTGGCCGCCGCAGCCGGCATGGTGATGCCTGCGGTGCTGTTCCTCCTCCTGGCCCCTGCATCAGCGCGGGGCGCCTGGGGAGTGCCCATGGCCACCGACATCCCGCTCTCGCTGGCTCTGCTGGCGATCGCCGGGCGCGGCCTGCCGAGCGCATTCCGCGCCTTCATCCTGAGCCTCGCCATCATCGACGACACCCTCTCCATCATCGTGATCGCCGTCGCCTTCGGCCGCGCCCCCTCGGCCACCTGGCTGCTCGTCGCCGGCGCGCTGGTCTGGGTGTACGCGCGGACCAGCGCGCGCTCTCCCGGGTTCTCGGTGGTAGTGGCGGTTGCCGCCTGGCTG
>DAHWFQ010000050.1:0-14535 GCA_027324895.1 Actinomycetota bacterium
GGCGAGATCTTCGTCCGCTTCGAGGAGTCGGTGCGCGGTTGTGACGCCTTCGTGCTGCAGACGCACACCGCACCCATCAACAAGTGGATCGTGGAGCAGCTCATCATGGTCGACGCGCTCAAGCGCGCCTCGGCCAAGCGCATCACCGTGATCGCGCCCTTCTTCGGATACGCACGCCAGGACAAGAAGCACCGCGGCCGCGAACCGATCACGGCCCGACTCATGGCCGACATGTTCAAGGCCGCCGGTGCGCACCGCCTGATGGCGGTGGACTTGCACACCTCGCAGATCCAGGGCTTCTTCGACGGTCCGGTCGACCACCTGTTCGCCCTGCCGATCCTCGCCAACCACATCCAGGACACCATCGACGTCTCGCGCGCCACGGTGGTCTCGCCGGATGCCGGCCGTGTGCGCGTGGCCGAGAAGTGGACCGATGTGCTCGGTGCACCGCTCGCCATCATCCATAAGCGCCGCGATCCCGACGTCCCGAACCAGGTGAAGATGTTCGAGGTCGTCGGCGATGTGAAGGACCGCATCTGCATCATCGTGGATGACATGATCGACACCGGTGGCACCATCGCCACCGCCGCCCAGACCCTGAAGGACTACGGCGCGGCCGAGGTCATCGTGACCGCGACGCACGGCATCTTCAGCCCGCCCGCCCAGGAGCGACTGCAGGGCTCCGCGGCCATCTCGCGCGTCGTCGTGACCGACACCCTGCCGATCTCCCGCGAGAACCAGTTCGACAAGCTGACGGTGCTCCCGTCCGCCCCGCTCATCGCCCGGGCCATCCGCGAGGTGTTCACCGAAGGCTCCGTCACCCGCCTCTTCGACTGAAGGGGTCGCGACCGGGGCGGGAGCGGCGGGCGCGTTCGCAGGATGTACGGATCGCCCGCCGGCCCCCTCGCACTGGTGCGTTGGTGCGCCGGCGCTCGATTTGGGCGGACTCCGTTCGTCTGGCAGAATCGCGCCGTTCCTCGGCGAGGGTGTCCATCACCGTGATCGACGCGCGACCCGAGCCGTGACGTGTCCGCCGGGGCCCGCCCAGAACACCCCGACTAAGGAGTACGACCGTGCCGCAGATTGCCATCACCGCCGAAGCGCGTAGCGATTTCGGGAAGGGCGCGTCGCGTCGTCTCCGCCGCGCGGGCTTCGTCCCCGGCGTCATCTACGGCAAGGGTGCCCCGGTCGTCCACATCGCGCTCCCGGAGCGCGAACTGCTGCTCGCGCTGCGCAACAGCAAGACCCTCGTGCTCGAGGTCGCCGGTGCCGGCAACGGCGCCCTGGTTGCCCCCACTGAGGTGCAGCGTGACGCCGTACGCCAGACGATCGACCACGTCGACCTGGTCGTCCTGACCAAGGAAGAAGTCGCGGCGCGCATCGCCTAGTCCTTCGCAACGGGCCCGACACCACCATGTCGGGCCCGTTTTCGTTTGTCCGTGCCAGTCCACCGAAGCGGCGCTCGGATAGGGTCCAAGCCGGGATCGATCAAGGGAGGCCGAGGATGAGCGACGCGCCGTGGCTGCTCGTGGGCCTCGGGAATCCCGGCAGCGAGTACGAGGGCACGCGGCACAACGTCGGTGCGCTCTGCGTCGACGTGCTCGCCGCTCGCGTCGGCGGCAGGTTCTCGCGCCACCGTCGCGGAAACGCAGACGTGGTGGAGGCCCGTCTGGGCGGTCACCGTGTGATCATCGCCAAGCCCCGGTCATTCATGAACACTTCCGGTGGACCGGTCAAGGCGCTGGCTGACTTCTACAAGGTGCCGCTCGCGAAACTCGTGGTGCTGCATGATGAGTTGGACCTCCCCTTCGGTGCGCAGCGGTTCAAGTCCGGCGGCGGCGACAACGGGCACAACGGGCTCAAGAGCGTGCGAGCCGCCATGGACTCCGGGGAGTTCCTGCGCGTGCGCCTCGGCATCGGGCGGCCACCGGGGCGCCAGGATCCCGCGGATTTCGTGCTCCGACCCTTCGCGGCCGCGGAGCGCAAGGAGCTCGGTGCCATACTCGAGCGAGCGGCCGACGCCGTCGAAGTCCTGATCACCGACGGTCTGGCAAGAGCGCAGCAGGAGTACAACGACTGATGGCAACGCAGCGGGACCATGGCATGGCCTACGAGATCGCGGTCGAGGCGTCGCGGCGACTGCTGCGACTACGTTCGGAGCAGGGGCCGCAGCCTGACGATCCGGCCTCCATCAAGGCCTTCGCTGAACTCGCGGACCGGACGTCGAACGACTGGATCCTCGCGCGCATCCAGGAGGCGTTCCCAGCCGACGCCATCCTCTCGGAGGAGTCCGAGGACGACCGCGCCCGATTGACGGCCGATCGGTGCTGGATCGTCGATCCCGTGGATGGCACATGGGAGTACTCGCGGGACCGCAACGACTTCGCCGTCCACATTGCGCTGTGGGAGCGCGGGCGGGGCCTCACGGCGGGCACCGTTGCCGTCGCCGCGAACGGTGAGTTCTGGTCAACGCACGAGCTCGGCACGATGCCGCATCTGGCGACGTTGCCGACGGACCGCAATGTGCGCATCGTGGTCTCGCGCACGCGTCCGCTCAAGCGCGAGAACGAGTTCGTCAGCCACTTGGCCGACGCCCTCGCGCCGGCGCAGGTACCCGGGGTCACCCTGGTGCGCGTGGGTTCCGTGGGAGCCAAGGTGGGCGAGGTGCTCGCAGGTCGCGCGGACGCGTACGTCAGCGAGAGCGGCTTCTACGAGTGGGACGGCGCCGCTCCGGCCGCGGTGGCCGAGGCGGCCGGGCTCATCGTCGCCAAGCTCGATGGAGCGCCGCACACGTACAACAACCCGGACGTGAAGATGCCCGGATTCGTCGTCGCCCCCGAGTGGCTGGCCCAGCCGCTGTCCGCCGTGCTGCAGGCTCGCCAGGCCCGGAACTAGCCCCGGGTCTCATCCCCGGTTGGGCCAGCGCACCGAGGATGCACGGCCGCCGAGGGGCGGCGGGAGTCGGCGTCCAGTAGTGCCGCGTAACCTGCTCCCATACCCGGTCTGCGCTGCAGCCCGGGCGTTCGCCGTTGCACCGGAGGATCCATGGGATTGTCGGCACTGCTCCTTGCCATGCGGCGTGACCCCGGCTTCGCCAAGCTCGCGGCTCATCAAGCCGAGGCCCTGCGCATCGTCGCGCCGCCGACGCTGAATCCGCTCATCGCGGCCGAGCTCGCGCAGCGCGAGGGCCTGGTCGTCGCCATCACGGCCACCAATCGTGAGGCGGAGGACCTGACCGCTGCACTCAGCAGCTTCCTCGACGCCGACGCCGTCGCCGAATTCCCCTCCTGGGAGACCTTGCCGCACGAACGGCTGAGCCCGGGCGCGGACATCGTCGGCGTGCGCATCGCGGCCCTGCGTCGCATCAAGCATCCGGAATCCGATCGTCCGCTGCGCGTGGTGGTGGCCCCCGTTCGGGCCCTCCTCCAGCCACTGGTCATGGGCCTCAGCGATCTCGAGCCCGTGCGGCTGCAGGCGAAGCAGCAGATCGAGTTCGATGACGTCGTCAGGCGCCTCTCCCAGGCCGGATACGCGCGCGTCGACATCGTCGAGAAGCGTGGGCAGTTCGCCGTGCGCGGTGGCCTGCTCGACGTGTTCCCACCGACCGAGGAACACCCCGTGCGAGTCGAGTTCTGGGGCGACGAGGTCGACGAGATCCGCACCTTCTCGGTCGCGGACCAGCGTTCCCTCGGCGCCTCGGAACTGGGCCTGTGGGCACCCCCCTGCCGTGAGTTGCTGCTCACCGACGAGGTGCGCGCCCGCGCCCGGGAACTGCTGTCGACCTACCCCCAACTCGCGGACGTCCTCGAGAAGTGCGCGGAGGGCATCTACGCGGAGGGCATGGAATCGCTGTCACCGGTGCTCGCTGCGGGCCTGGAGACCTTCATCGATGTCCTGCCCGACGATGCCCTGGTCCTCGCCTGCGACCCCGAGCGCATCCAGGCCCGGGCTCACGACCTGGTGGCCACCTCCGAGGAGTTCCTCGAGGCCAGTTGGCAGAATGCTGCAGTCGGCAATGTCACGCCCATCGACCTCGGAGCCGCGTCCTACCGCGACCTCGACGAGTTGCGTGGGATCGCACGCGATCGCGACATCAGGTGGTGGACGTCCACACCGTTCGCGCTGGAGCCCGACGACGAGGACGCGACCGCTCCTGACCTGGACTTCGTAGCCATCGACGCCCGCGTCATCGAGCCGTACCGCGGTGACGGGGAGAAGGTCGCCCACGACGTGCGCGGCGCGCTCGCACTGCAGCAGCGGGTCATCGTCATCGCGGACGGCGCTGGCAGTGCCAAACGGCTCGTCGAGACCCTGGCGCAGGCCGACATCGCGGCCAGGCTCGAGAAGTCCTTACGGGACAAGGGCGAACCCGGCGTCGTCGATGTCGTGCCGGGGCGCCTGCCCCATGGCTTCAATGCGCCCGCGGCGGCGCTCGCCGTCATCACCGAGCAGGACATCGTGCGCAGGACCGGCTCCACGCACGATATGCGACGCATGCCGTCGCGGCGCAAGCGCATCATCGATCCCCTCACCCTCAAGCCAGGCGACTTCGTCGTCCACGAGACGCATGGCGTGGGCAAGTACGTGGAGATGACGCAGCGCAATGTCGGTGGGGCGACCCGCGAATACGTCGTCATCGAGTATGCACCTTCGAAGAAGGGGCAGCCTGGCGATCGCCTGTACGTACCGAGCGACCAGCTCGACCTCATCACGCGCTATGTCGGCGGTGAGACGCCGAGCGTCCACCGGTTGGGCGGAGCAGATTGGGCGCAGACCAAGTCCAAGGCGAGGAAGGCCGTACGCCAGATCGCCGGTGAGCTCATCCGCCTGTACGCGGCCCGGCAGGCCTCACCCGGCTATGCCTTCGGCCCCGACACCGTGTGGCAGCGCGAGCTGGAGGACGCCTTCCCCTACCCGGAGACACCCGACCAGCTGCAGGTGATCGACGAGGTCAAGCGCGACATGGAGAAGTCCGTGCCCATGGACCGCGTCATCTGCGGCGACGTCGGCTACGGCAAGACCGAGATCGCGGTCCGCGCCGTCTTCAAGGCCGTGCAGGACGGCAAGCAGGTGGCGGTGCTGGTGCCGACCACCCTGCTCGTGCAGCAGCACATGAACACCTTCAGCGAGCGCTACGCGCAGTTCCCCATCAAGGTCGCTCCGCTCTCGCGCTTCGAATCCGACGCCGAGGTCAAGGCCACCATGGCAGGCATGCTCGACGGCAGCGTCGACGTCGTCATCGGCACGCATCGACTGTTCAGCAAGGAGATCCGCTTCAAGGACCTCGGCCTGGTGGTGGTCGACGAGGAGCAGCGCTTCGGAGTGGAGCACAAGGAGCACCTCAAGGCGCTGCGCACGAACGTGGATGTGCTCACCATGACGGCCACGCCCATCCCACGAACGCTCGAGATGAGCCTCACCGGCATCCGCGAGATGTCGACCATCACCACACCGCCGGAGGAACGGCACCCGATCCTCACCTTCGTGGGCGCCGCGGACTCCAAGCAGATCGGTGCCGCCATCCGGCGTGAGCTGCTGCGCGAAGGCCAGGTCTTCTACGTCCACAACCGGGTGGAGTCCATCCAGCGGCAGGCGTCGAAGCTCGCCGAACTGGTGCCCGAGGCCCGCATCGCCGTCGCGCACGGGCAGATGAACGAGCACGCACTCGAGCAGGTGATCATGGACTTCTGGGAACGCCGCTTCGACGTGCTCGTCTCCACGACCATCGTCGAATCCGGCCTCAACATCCCCAACGCGAACACGCTCATCGTCGATCGTGCCGACGCCTTCGGCCTTTCCCAGCTGCACCAGTTGCGCGGGCGCGTGGGACGGGGCCGTGAACGCGCCTACGCGTACTTCCTCTACCCGCCCGACAAGCCCTTGTCCGAGACCGCGTACGACCGCCTGGCGACCATTGCGCAGCACACCGATCTGGGCGCAGGCATGCAGGTGGCCCTGAAGGACCTGGAGATCCGCGGCGCCGGCAACCTGCTGGGCGGTGAGCAGAGCGGGCACATCGCCGATGTCGGCTTCGACCTCTACGTACGCCTGGTGGGCGAGGCGCTGGCCGACTACAAGGGGGAGGCGGACGCGGAACCCGTCGACGTGAAGGTCGAGTTGCCGGTCGACGCACACCTTCCGCACGATTACGTGCCCAGCGAGCGCCTGCGCCTCGACCTGTACAAGCGCCTGGCCGACGCGCACGACGAGGCCGCCATCGTCGCCATGCGTGAGGAGATCGCCGACCGTTACGGCGCACTGCCCGCACCCGTCGAAACCCTGCTCGACGTGGCCCGCTTGCGCGGGGAGGCGAGGGACGCCGGCATCCACGAGATCGTGCTGGCGGGCTCGATGGTGCGCTTCGCCCCGGTGGAGCTCCCCGAGAGCCGGAGCATGCGGATGTCGCGCCTGTACCCGCGGAGCACCATGAAGCCGGCAACCCGCACCCTGCTCATCCCGCGCCCCATGACCGCGTCCTTCGGCGGCCAGGCGCTGGCCAATCGCGAGTTGCTGCAATGGGTGCGCGAGGTGCTGCGGGCCATGACGGCTCCCATCGCCTGACTGCGAAGCGCCGGCGATGGTGTGCCAAGGGCAGCTTGCAGGCGCGGGGCGGGGGCCGCTCCGGTCCTCATAGAATGGGCGACGATCCTCGGCAGTTGGGAATTCCATGATGCGTCGCGCATTGCAGGCAGCAGTCCTCGTCGGTGCACTCGTCCTCACGAGTGGCTGCGCGGTCATCAACCACGCCGGTGCGGCCGCCACGGTGGGCGATGCCCGCTACTCCGAGGAGCAGTTGGCCTCTGACGTCGCCCGCCTCGACAAGGCCCTGGGCACGCAGGCCAAGCCGGCGACGCAGGACGCCATCAACCGCAACCTCATCACCATCTGGATCGGCGACCAGATCATGCAGAAGGCTGTGGCCGCGAACCATCTGGTCGAGAACAAGGTCGCCATCGGCAAGTTGCATCGCATGCTCGTGAACCAGGTCGGCGGCGCGGGCGCGCTCGATGCCTTCGTGGCCTCGCGCGGCGTTGCGCCGAACATGGTGTGGATGGTGCTGCGCAACTCGGTGTACACCACCGACCTAGGGGCCAAGCTCATCGGCGGCACCAACACCACGGCCCAGGATGCCGCAGCCGGCGCCTACCTGACGAAGTTGGCCGGCACCATGTCGATCGACGTCGCACCCCGCTTCGGCACCTGGGACGGCGCCAAGATGGCGGCGGTTGCTGACGCTGCGAACCTCAGCAAGGCCGCGTCGGCCGGCTAGTGCCGATGACCGCAACGGGCTCCGAGTTCCCTCGCCTGCTCGAGGTGATGGATCGGTTGCGCTCTCCGGGCGGTTGCCCTTGGGATGCCGAGCAGACGCACGCGTCGCTCGTGCAGTACCTCATCGAGGAGACCTACGAGGCCGTGGACGCCGTGGATGACGGCGACCGCGAGGCGCTCATCGAGGAACTCGGTGACGTCCTCCTGCAGGTGGTGTTCCATGCGCGCATCGGCCAGGAGTCGACACCGCCATGGGACATCGACGATGTCGCTCGCGGCATCACGGACAAGCTCATCCGGCGCCACCCGCATGTGTTCGGCGACGTGGTCGTCGACTCCGCCGCCGCCACCGAGGTCAACTGGCAGAACATCAAGAACTCGGAGAAGTCACGGAGTTCGGTGGTGGAGGGCGTGCCCGTCTCCATGCCACCACTGGTGCAGGCCGCCAAGCTCATGCGCCGAGCCGGCCACGGGGGTGTTGATCACACGCTGTCCACGGCAGAGGCGCGTGATGCCGCCGCCGAGCTCCTCGCGAGATGCGACGGCGACGTCGGGGTCGCCCTGCTCGCGCTGATCGAACTGGCCCACGAACGTGGGGACGATGCCGACGAACGGGCTCGGGCCGCCGTCCGGCAACTGCGTCAGGTCCTGGACTCGCGCTAGGCAGCGCAAGCCCGAGTCGATGACATCGGGGGGCGATCACCGACCCGGGCCGTCCAGGCGCTGGCCCCGCACCAACCGCCCTGGTGTGATCATTTGTACACATTCGGCGGGGAACTGCCAAGCGGCCGACCGGGCCCCACCCGTGCGTCCGCCTGCGGCTGCCTTGGCAATTCCGACACATGGGCGATAAGTGTCCGCATGCTGAACAGGCCGCGGTGCCGGGAAAGCGCATTCCATAGCCTCGCCGACATGCAGCAGGTGGCAACGATCCAGCGAATGCGTCGCTCGGGCGACTGACCCGCATCTCGATGCGCCGCAGTTGCCCGCGGCCCTCGCCACCACCGATCACGCCGTCATCGCCTCCGGGCGACGATGCCCTCGCACCCGCCAGCAGCCCACAAGCGCCCCGAACAGGAGCCCCAGATGTCGAACAGTGACTGGTCCTTCGAGACCCTCCAGATCCACGCCGGCCAGCAGCCGGATCCCGGGACGGGCGCGCGTGCCCTCCCGCTCTTCCAGACCACGTCGTACCAGTTCCGTGACACCGAGCACGCGGCCAACCTCTTCGGCCTGGCGGAGCTCGGCAACATCTACACCCGGCTCATGAACCCGACCCAGGACGCCGTCGAGCAGCGCCTCGCCGCCCTCGAGGGAGGCGTGGCGGCCCTCCTGCTCGCCTCGGGCTCCGCCGCCACCACCTTCGCCATCCTCAACGTGGCGCGCGCCGGTGACCACATCGTGTCCAGTCCCTCCCTGTACGGCGGCACCTACAACCTCTTCAGCCAGACGCTGTCGAAGCTCGGCATCGAGGTCACGTTCGTGCCGAACCCGGACGATCCCGCTTCCTGGCGGGCAGCGGTGCGTCCCAACACCAAGGCCTTCTTCGGCGAGACCATCGCCAACCCACGCAACGACCTGCTCGACATCGCCGCCGTGGCCGAGGTGGCGCACAGCGTGGGCGTGCCGCTCATCGTCGACAACACGGTGGCAACGCCGTTCGTGATCCGGCCCATCGAACACGGGGCGGATGTCGTCGTGCACTCGGCGACCAAGTTCCTGGCCGGGCACGGCACCTCGATCGTCGGCGCCATCATCGACGCCGGCAGGTTCGACTACGCCCGGTACCCGGAGCGCTACCCGAACTTCAACGAGCCCGACCCGTCGTACAACGGCATCGTGTACGCGCAGGCGCTCGGTGTCGGCTACGCGTTCGGCGCCAACCTCAGCTACATCTTCCGCATCCGCCTCACCCTGCTCCGTGACATCGGAGCTGCGGTCTCGCCCTTCAACGCCTGGCTGCTCGCCTTCGGCCTCGAGACCTTGAGCCTGCGCATGGAGCGTCATCTCAGCAATGCCGCGGCCGTGGCCGACTTCCTCGCCTCGCACCCCGATGTGGCGACCGTCTACTACTCGACGTTGCCCACCTCCCCGTGGCATGCGCTGCAGCAGAAGTACGCGCCCAAGGGCTCCGGCTCCGTGCTGTCCTTCGAACTGAAGGGCGGCGTGGAGGCAGGCAAGCGCTTCATCGATGCGCTCGCGCTGCACTCGCACGTGGCGAACATCGGTGACGTGCGCTCGCTCGCCATCCACCCGGCATCCACCACCCACTCGCAGCTCAACCCGGACGAGCAGCTCACGGCGGGGGTCACACCCGGTCTGGTGCGACTGAGCGTCGGCCTGGAGCACATCGATGACATCAAGCGCGACCTCGAGGTCGGGTTTGCCGCGGCTCGCGTCTAGGCGGAAGACTCCCCATCATGTGTAGCGGTTGTCGGTGCACCCGTCCCGGATCCTGCGGCGGGAGTACGCGATGACGCACATCGAGGGCCACGACCTGTCGGGCCACCACACGCCGAATCGCGTGTTCCTGCAACCCGAGACCCCAGAGCTCCCGGTCACCGGCGCCTGGCGTGAGGGTGACGACCCGGGGGCGCGACTGTTCCTGGGCCTCGGAGACCTTGCGCTCGAGTCGGGCGAGGTGCTGCCCGATGTCACCATCGCCTACCAGGAGTGGGGCGAACTCAACGCCGACAGGTCGAACGCGGTGCTCATCAACCATGCCCTCACCGGATGGTCTGACGTCCCGGGTTGGTGGCCGGCCATGGTGGGGCCGGGCATGCCCTTCGACACCGATCGCTACTACGTGGTGTGCCCGAACGTCATCGGGGGCTGCCAGGGTTCCACCGGCCCGGCCAGCGACGCACCCGACGGCCATCCGTGGGGCTCACGCTTCCCACGCATCACCGTGCGCGATCAGGTGGCGGCGGAGGTCGCCTTCGCCGATGCCCTTGGCATCGACCGTTTCGTGCTCTCCGTGGGTCCTTCGCTGGGTGGCATGCGCGCCCTGGAATGGGCCGTCATGCATCCGGACCGGGTCGGCGCCATCTGCGTCATCGGCTCCGGCTGCGCCTCGACGGGCGATCAGATCGGCACTGCATCCATCCAGATCCGGGCCATCAAGACCGACCCCAACTTCAATGGCGGCGACTATTACGACCTGCCGGTGGGGCCGGTCGAGGGCCTCGGCATCGCCCGGCGCATCGCCCACCTCACCTACCGCACCGACTACGAGATGGACGTGCGCTTCGGGCACTCGCTGCAGCCGGACCGGACCGGACGCTGGAGTGTGGAGTCCTACCTCGACCATCAGGCCGCCAAGCTGGCGCGACGCTTCGATGCCAACACCTACCTGGTGCTCGTCGATGTCATGAACACGCACGACATCGGCCGGGGACGGGGCGGGGTGGAGGCCGCGCTGGCGTCGATCAAGGTGCCCGTGCAGCCCGTCGCGATCGACACCGATCGCCTGTTCCCGCCGTCGCTGCAGCAGCAGATCGCCGACTCCGCTCCCATGTCCGAGCAGCTCATCACCCTGCACTCGCCCTACGGGCACGACGGATTCCTCATCGAGGTGGAGGGCGTGGGCAATGCCGTGCGCCACAGCCTCAGGCTGGGCGACCGCAAGTAGCCGGTGTGATCGGGCCCAGGTGAGCGGGTCGCCCGCCGGTTCGCCCGCTTGCCTGAGGCAAGGCGAAGGCCGCGCTGCGTGGAGCAAGCGCGGCCTTCGCGTTCGGTGCGTCCTAGAGGACGTTCACGGCCTCGCCGAAGCCCAGGCGCGGATTGCGCGGGAACTGTCCGGCGTCCGACACGTGCCCGATGTTGACGATCATGATGGTCCGCTGGCTGGAGCCCGAGAAGAACTCCTCGTCCACGCCGGCGGCGTTGAAGCCACCCATGGGGCCGGCGTTGAGGCCGACGGCACGCGCCGCGATGATGAAGTAGCCGGCCTGCATCCAGGCGTTGTTGCGTGCGATCTGCTCGCGCATCGGAGATCCGGCGAAGCGCTCCCGGGCGCCCGCGGACTGCGGTGCCAGGCGCGGCAGGTGCTCGTGGAAGTCGACGTCTGCGGCGAGGATCGCCACCACCGGCGCCTGCTCGGACTTGGCCTTGTTGCCATCGAAGATGTGGGGCAGCAGGCGCGCCTTGGCCTCGTCGCCGCGCACGAAGGTGATGCGCAGCGGCTGGGCGTTGTTCATGGTCGGTGCGAACTTCATGAGTTCGTACACGGCCTCGAGCTCGTCGTCGCTCACGGGCTCCGAGGTGAAGCCGTAGGCCGTGTGGGCCTCGCGGAACAGGACGTCGGCCGCGTGGTCGTCGATCGCGAACGGGCTCGCCTCGGCGGTGGCGGTCATGGGTTCTCCTTGCTGTCGATGCTTGAAGGTTCAAGCATTCAAACGACGGCCACGCGCGGACTATTCCGGCGCCCCATGTGCCTTGGCTCACCCATGTTCAGGGATGGCGTCGGGGGCGCTCCGGATCCTCAGACCTCGACGAGGATCCCGGTGTCGATCGTCTCCTCGTCGCTCCTGGGCTGGGCGAGGGTCTCGCGGAGCGGGACCTCCTTGATGAGGAGCACCGCGATCAGGCCGACGACCGAGAGCACGCTGGCCACCAGGAAGACGTGACCCGTCACGTCGCCGTAGGCCGTGCGGACCACCTGGGCCACCGGCGTGGGCATGGCGTTGAGGTCCAGGGTCGAGGAGGAGCCGCCGCCCGCAGGCAGTGTGATGCCGAGGTGGGCCAATCCGGCCGCGATGTGCGCCGTGAGCTGGTTGGCCACCATGGCCCCCAGGACACCGACGCCCACGGTGCCGCCCAGCGAGCGGAAGAACGTGACGGTCGACGTGCTGGCGCCGATATCCCGGATGGCAACGGTGTTCTGCACGGCGAGTACGAGGTTCTGCATGGTCATCCCCAGCCCCGCACCGGCGATGAAGAGCGCGCCCCCGATGAAGACGAGTGACGAGCGATGGTCCATGGTGGCGAGCAGGGCGAAACCGAGGGCGAGGAGCACGGAACCGCTCACGAGGTACTTCTTGAAGTGGCCGTGCCCGGAGATCAGCCGGCCCGCGACGGTGGAGGTGACGATGAGCCCGATCATCATGGGGCCCATGAGCAGACCGGCCGCGGTCGGGGAGTAGCCGCGGGCGATCTGGAAGTACTGGCCGAGGAACACCGAGCCACCGAACATGCCGATGCCGACGGCCAGGCTGCCGATGATGGCGAGTGCGGGGGTGCGTTGCACCACGATGTCGAGGGGGATGATCGGTTCGGCGACGCGCCGCTCGACCATGACGGTTGCGATGAGCAGCACGACCGCCGCGCCGACCATGAGCGCGGACTGCCCGGACGCCCAGGCGAAGCTCTGTCCTGCGAAGGTCACCCAGATGAGCAGGATGCTCACACCGGCGCTCAGGAGCGTCGCCCCCAGGTAGTCCACCTTGACCCGACGGGGCTGCAGCGCCAGGTGCAGGGTCTTCTGGAGGAGCACCATGGCGGCCACGGCGAAGGGCGCACCGACGAAGAAGACCCAGCGCCAGCCGAGCGGTGAGTCCACGATGGCGCCACCGATGAGTGGGCCACCGATGGTGGCCACGGCCATGATGCCACCCATGTAGCCGTTGTACTTGCCGCGCTCTCGGGGCGGGATCATGGCCGCCATCACCGTCTGCGCGAGCGCCTGCACGCCGCCCAGGCCGATGCCCTGGAGTGCGCGCAAGGCGATGAGCCAGGCCACGGTCTGTGCGAAGCCGGCCCCGATCGACGCCATGGTGAAGATCGCGAGCGCGATCTGCAGGAGCAGCTTCTTGTGCAGCAGGTCGGCGAGTTTGCCCCAGATGGGCGTGGCCACCGTCGACGTGAGGAGGGTGGCGGTGACGATCCACGTGTACTGCGTCTGCGTGCCGTTGAGCGAACCCACGATGGTCGGCAGCGCGTTGCTCACGATGGTGCCGCTCGTCATCGACACGAACATGGCGAGGAAGAGCCCACTCAGGGCCTCCAGGATCTCCCGCTTCGTCATGGTGTCCGGGTGCTTGATCCTGCTCGTCATGTGAGTCGCTCCTTGCCGGCCGCGGAGCCGTTGAGCTGCTCGTGCGCCGTGATCATGAATTGCGCGAGTTCGGTGAGGGCCTCGGTGACGAGGAGCGCGCGCTCGTCGTCCCAGCCTTGGAGGGCCTCGCGCAGCCACTCCGTCTGCACGTCGCGCATGGTCCGCGTCGCGGCCCTGCCCGCCTCCGTGAGTCGCAACTGCTGGGCACGGCCATCCGACGGGTCGGCCGCGCGCTCGACGTGTCCGGCTTCGATGAGCGCTGCGACGTGCCGACTGGCCACCGAGTTGTCGACCTGCAGGGCCTCCGCGAGCTCACTGAGCCGTGCGACGCCCAGGCGTGAGAGCGTGGCGAGGAAGATCCCGGCATAGCCTCCGGAGACGCCGGGCACGGTCTCGCGACTGCGCCGACGTGCGGACGCCCCCTGCCAGGAGACCTCGCGCAGGGCGTCCATGAGCAGTTTCGCCTGCTTGCGGGATACGGCCACCGGAACTCCTCGGATTGATTGCGTTTTGCAACTATATACCCGATTAGTTGCCTTGTGCAATCAATTGGCCGCGAGCTGGCGCAACCGGATGCGCGCGAGCGTCGCCCGGCCCTGCAGGGCGAGGCCGTCCCTCAACAGCAGGCAGTCGCGCGGGCCGAGGGGCAGCTCGGGGTAGGCCACGAGCGCACAGTTGCCCTCAAGCACGGCGATGATCTCGATGGCCCCCGGGGCCGGGAACTCGAGCCCCTCGCGCATGGTGATGATGCCGACCGTGGCATCCACGCGGCCGCGGCGCGTCATGATGTTCAGGTCCTCGGTCGGACCGTGTGTGAGCCGTGAGCGCACCCCAACCTCGCCGGGGAAGTGCACCGGCTCGAAGCGGCGCACGTCCATCGGCTGCCCGTCGACCTCGAGCACCATGCCTCGACCGCGCGTCAGCACGAGCACGCGATCCACGCCCGGGAAGCGGGAGAACGCACCCTCGGAGGCCACCTCGGCGAAGCTCACGCGCCAGTCGAAGTCCTCCATCCCGGCTCCCTCGGGGCCCGCGAGCACCTGGTACGTGACGCCCCCGCCGTTGGCCCAACGTGAAGCCACGCGGTTCGCATGCAGGAGCGCGACCGGCGGTGTCATCCCGCCAGTTCCCGTATGACCGCCTCGAGTGCGGCGACCCCGAGCAGGCAGTCCGCGCGATCGGCCGATTCGGCCGGCGAGTGCGAGATGCCG
>DAHWFQ010000058.1:0-2810 GCA_027324895.1 Actinomycetota bacterium
CCCGACAACAACATGGACGAGCCACCGGCCTTCCCCTGGGAAGCCGACCTCACCGTCAACGACGAGGACCTCGAGCTCGATTCGCTCATCCCGGATTCCTCGAACCAGCCCTACGACATGCATCAGGTCATCGAGCATGTCCTGGACGACGGATACTTCCTCGAGGTGCAGCCCCTGTTCGCGCCCAATATCGTCACCGGCTTCGGTCGGGTGGAGGGGCACTCGGTCGGCGTGGTTGCCAATCAACCGATGCAGTTGGCGGGCACCCTCGACATCGACTCCAGCGAGAAGGCCGCGCGCTTCATCCGCACCTGCGACGCCTTCAACATCCCGGTGGTGTCCTTCGTCGATGTGCCGGGATTCCTGCCCGGTACGGAGCAGGAGTGGGGCGGCATCATCCGGCGCGGAGCCAAGCTCATCTACGCCTACGCGGAGGCCACGGTTCCACTGGTCACCGTCCTCACGCGCAAGGCCTACGGCGGTGCCTACATCGTCATGGGCTCCAAGCATCTCGGTGCCGACGTCAATCTGGCCTGGCCCAGCGCACAGATCGCGGTCATGGGTGCGCAGGGCGCCGTCAACATCCTCTACCGCAAGGAATTGGCGGCCGCAGCGGACGTCGACGCCGAGCGCGCGCGGCTCATCGACGACTACGAGCAGCGGCTCGGCAACCCCTACCCCGCCGCCGAGTCCGGACACGTCGATCGCGTGATCTTCCCCCACGAGACCCGCGCCAATGTCACGCTTGCACTGCGCGCACTGCGCAACAAGCGCGCCACCCTGCCGCCCAAGAAGCACGGGAACATCCCGCTGTGAGCGGCTTCGTCGTCAAGCATGGCCAGCCCACGGCCGAAGAGCTGGGGGTGGTGATCGCCGTGCTCAGTGCCGCGGTTGCCTCGCGCGTGGATCACAACGCCTCAGCGCACCGGCCTGTGCGTTTCTGGTCGGCCTCCACGCAGTTGGCCCGTCCCGCCCTGATCCGCCCCGGTCGCGGTGCCTGGACCATGGCCGGCAGGCTGCGCTGATGCGCTTCGTCCTTGCCTCCGCGTCTTCAGCGCGGACCCGTCTGCTGCAAGACGCCGGCATCGCCCACCGCATCCAGGTGAGCACTGTCGATGAGGAGGCCGTGGTCGCGAGTGAAGGCTGGGCTGATGCGCACGCTGTGGCCGGTGGATTGGCGACAGCCAAGGCCCGCGATGTCGCGGGCACGCTGGGCCCTGGACATCTCGTGCTCGGTTGCGATTCGGTCTTCGATATCGGCGGTGAGATCCACGGCAAACCGGCCGACGCCTGGCAGGCGCGACAACGCTGGGAGCAGATGCGCGGCCGTGACGGCATTCTCTTCACCGGCCACCACGTCATCAACACCAGCACTGGCGACGAGGTCGCGCGCGTAGTCGCGTCCACCGTGTTCTTCGCCGAACCCAGCGATGCGGAGATCGACGCCTATATCGCCACCGGCGAGCCCTTGCGGGTGGCAGGTGGCGTCACCATCGACGGTTTGGGGGCACCCTTCATCTCACGCATCGACGGCGATCATTCCAACGTGATGGGCCTCTCCATCCCCAGCCTGCGACTCATGCTCATGGAGATCGGCATCGCCTGGCCGACCCTCTGGTCGCTTACTGACGGGTCGCAGGATCCGTCCCTAGACTCGCGCTGAGCGGGGAGGTCCGGATGCAGCAAGCGCTTCGCAAGGTGCTCATTGCCAATCGTGGCGAGATCGCGGTGCGTGTTGCGCGCGCCTGCCGTGACGCCGGCCTGGCCAGTGTGGCCGTGTACGCGGATCCTGATCGCGATGCCCTGCATGTGAAGATCGCTGACGAGGCCTTCGCGCTCGGTGGCTCCACCGCCGCCGAGTCCTACCTCGTCATCGACAAGCTCATCGACGCCGCGCGACGCAGCGGTGCTGACGCCGTGCACCCCGGTTATGGCTTCCTTTCCGAGAATGCCGACTTCGCACAGGCCGTCATCGACGCCGGGCTCACCTGGATCGGCCCGCCACCGCAGGCCATCCGCGACCTCGGCGACAAGGTCTCCGCACGGCATATCGCAGCGAGAGCCGGTGCCCCGCAGGTTCCGGGCACCAAGGACCCGGTATCCAATGCCGACGAAGTGGTGGCCTTCGCCAAGCAGTTCGGCCTGCCCGTGGCCATCAAGGCGGCCTTCGGTGGTGGTGGTCGCGGGCTCAAGGTGGCGCGCTCACTCGAGGAGATTCCCGAGCTCTACGAATCGGCGGTGCGCGAAGCCGTGGCCGCCTTCGGTCGCGGTGAGTGCTTCGTTGAGCGCTACCTCGACCGTCCACGCCACGTTGAGACGCAGTGTCTCGCCGACATGCACGGCAACGTCGTCGTCGTCTCGACGCGCGACTGCTCACTGCAGCGCCGCCACCAGAAACTGGTGGAGGAGGCGCCCGCCCCCGATCTCACCGCGGCCCAGATAGACGAGCTCTACACCTCGTCCAAGGCCATCCTGCGCGAAGCACAGTACGTGGGTGCGGGCACCTGCGAGTTCCTCGTCGGCACCGACGGCACCATCTCGTTCCTGGAGGTCAATACACGGCTGCAGGTGGAGCATCCGGTCTCCGAGGAAGTGACAGGGCTCGACCTGGTGCGGGAGCAGTTCCGCATCGCGGCCGGTGAGGCACTGGGGTACGGCGATCCCGAGGTCCGCGGCCACTCCATCGAATTCCGCATCAACGGCGAAGATCCCGGACGTTCCTTCCTGCCAGCGCCCGGTGCACTCGTCACCTGGGTGCCTCCGATGGGACCGGGCGTGCGCGTGGACACCGGTTTCGTGCAGGGCGATGT
>DAHWFQ010000083.1:0-13204 GCA_027324895.1 Actinomycetota bacterium
ACGTACTTCTACGTGGCCATCACCTTCAACCCGAAGGAGACGGCGGACAACTTCAAGAACTACGGTGGCTTCATCCCCGGCATCCGCGCGGGAAGCCCCACCGAGGACTACCTGCAGTACGTGATCTCGCGCCTCACCGCACCGGGCTCCGTGTACCTCGCCGTCATCGCCATCATCCCGCTCGTCGCGTTCGGTCTACTCGGTGTCGGAAATCGCTTCCTGTTCGGCGGAACGTCTCTTCTCATCATGGTCGGCGTCGGTTTGGATACCGTCAAGCAGATCGAGTCCCAGTTGCAACAGCGCAGCTACGAGGGATTCCTGCGCTAGTTCAAGGAAGGACCCTCAGTGCGCATCATCCTGATGGGTCCACCGGGAGCCGGTAAGGGGACCCAGGCTGCGGTCATCTCCGGACACCTCGGTGTGCCGCACATCTCCTCCGGTGAGATCTTCCGCGTGAACATGGCCTCCAACACGGCCTTGGGGGACGCCGCTCGCGAGTACATCGTGGCGGGCAACTACGTGCCCGATGACATCACCAACGGCATGATCCGCGAACGCCTGGCCCAGCCGGACGCCGAGCAGGGGTTCCTGCTCGACGGCTATCCGCGCACCATCTCGCAGATCAATCGACTCGACGAGCTGTTGGCCGAGTTGCACTGTGAGCTTGATGCCGTGGTCGAACTCACCGCGGATCCGGAGATCGTGGTGAAGCGGCTGTTGGCCCGTGCGGCCCTTGAGGGCCGTCCGGATGACACGCATGAGGTCATCCGCAACCGTCTCGTCGTGTACCACAACGAGACGGCCCCCCTCACGGAGGTGTACGGGGCACGTGGCCTGCTGCGGCAGGTGTCCGCCGTAGGCCCCGTCACCGAGGTGACGGAGAACATCCTCCGCGCGTTGGGTCGATAGGCCGTGGCCTTCCGTCGCGGCGGCAGTCGCATCGAGTTGAAGTCGACGCAGGAGTTCGCGCACATGCGTGCGGCCGGGTTGGTCGTGGCGCGCACGCTGGAACTGGTGCGGCAGCAGGCCGTCCCAGGCATGACGACAGCCGACATCGACGACATGGCCCGCGAGCAGTTGCGTGCCGCAGGTGCGGCCTCGTCCTTCCTCGGCTACCACGGATTCCCGGCCACCATCTGCGTGTCGGTCAACGAGGAGGTCGTGCATGGCATCCCCGGAGCGCGGCCGCTTCGCGATGGGGACCTGGTGAGCGTGGACTTCGGCGCCATCATCGAGGGCTGGCACGCCGATGCCGCGATCTCCTTCGGGTTGGGCGTGGTCGATGAGACCACGCGCAGGCTCATCGATGTCACCGAGCGATCCCTCTGGGCCGGCTTGGCCAAGGCGTTGGCAGGCAATCGCCTGTCCGACATCTCGCACGGCGTCGAGTCGTGCGCCAGAGCTGATGGCGATTGGCATGTCATCGAGGACTACGTGGGGCATGGCATCGGCTCGCAGATGCACATGGACCCGCCCGTTCCGAACTACGGCCCCCCCGGCAAGGGCCTCGAGCTGCGGGTGGGCATGGCATTGGCCGTCGAGCCCATGATCACGGTGGGCACCATCGACACGCGCGTGCTGGAGGATGACTGGACGGTGGTCACCATCGACGATTCACGAGCCGCCCACTGGGAGCACACGGTGTGCATCATCGAGTCGGGGCCCTGGGTGACCACGGCACTCGATGGGGGAGTGGCGAAGTTGGGCGCCCTCGGCGTCACGGCGTTGCAGCGCGACTGACCGGATCAGCCCCCGTTGAACTGCTTGAGGGCGTTGAGGACGGCAGGCCCGAGTACGACGATGATGAACGTCGGGAAGATGAAGAGCAGCATCGGCACCATGATCTTGATGGGCACCTGCTGCGCCTTCTCCTGTGCCTTCTGTCGACGCTTGTTGCGCATCTCCGAGGTGAGTTCCCGCAGCACGGGACCGATCGAGATGCCGATCCGGTCAGCCTGGAGCAGCGCTGCCGTGAATGCCTTCATCTCGTCCACCGTGCTGCGATTGCTCATCGATTGCAGGGCCTCACGGGAGGATAGGCCGATCTGCTTCTCCTTGAGGTAGCGACGCAACTCCCCGGCGATCGGACCCTCGGCGAAGGTCGCCACCTGCGACACTGCTGCGTCGAAGCCCAGGCCGGCCTCCACGGTCACGGTGAGCAGGTCGAGCGTGTCGGGCAGGGTCTTGCGCAGGATGTTCTGCCGCTCAGTGGCCTTGCTGCCGATGATGAGGTCGGGCAGTTCGTAGCCGACCAGTGCGAGCACAAGACCGGCGTAGATGCCGGTCACCGAACCCTGGAGCGCCGCGGGGATGCCGAGCAGCAGTCCAGCCGCCACCGAGAACACCTTCATGGCGAGGATGTTGTCCAACGTCCACAGCGGCGGATTGCCGGCGTAGGTGACACGGGCCTCGAGGTTCTTGAGCGACGAGGGGAGGACGAGGCGACGGCCGATGGGGTTGGCCGCATGCAGCAGTCGCAGGTGCACGGGATCGGGGATCTCGGCCTTGTGCTTCATCCGGGTCCACTCGCGGATCTCGCGATCCAGCGCCTGCAGCGAACGCTGGATGTCAGGGCGATCACTGGACGCGGTGACGATGACGAAGACCAGGGCGGCCGCGGCGACGACCAGCGACATCAGGCCCAGGACGAGCAGGGCGTCACCCCAGAGGACGGTCATCAGATGTCCACCCGGATCAGGCGCTTCATGAGCAGCCAACCGGTGCTGAGCATGACCAACCCGGCGGCGCTCATGGCCCAGCCGAGGGGCGTGCTCCACAGGGGGGCGAGGTACCCGGGCTGGGTGGCGAGCAGGAAGAGGAAGAGTCCGATGGGCAATCCGATGAGGACGTAGGCGGACAGCCGGCCCTCAGCCGTGAGCGCCCGTACCTCGCGCGCGAGATCCGCGCGCTGCCGCACCGTCTTCGACACCGTGATGAGCAACTCCGCCAGGTTGCCTCCCGAACGACGCTGGATGCGCAGGGCAGTGACGACCCAATGGAAGTCCGGGCTGTTGATGCGGGTGGCCGCGCGCTCGAGGGCGTCTTCGAGCGCGGAGCCGATGCGGATCTCCTGCACGGCACGCTTGAACTCGGTTGCCACCTCGTTCTCGGACTGCTCAGCAGCCGCCACGATGGCTTGGTCGAGTGAGAAGCCGGAGCGCAGGCTGCTCGCGACGAGCATGAGGGCGTCGGGCAGGCCCATCTCGAAGCGCTTGGAACGGCCGTTGCGCCGGCGGCGCAGGTAGAGGCCGGGCCCCTTCCAGGCCATGAGGATGGCCGGCACCAGGGCCGCGACCGGAGAACCGGATACGAAGCTGAAGACCAGCGTCATGGCCAGTCCGATCCCGATCTGGAGCAACAGCCACTGCTCGGGCGTGCGATCGAGGGCTGCGCCGTCCAGCAGGATGGAGAGCTCCTCGGCCTTGCCCTTCCTGCCGAGGAGCGGGTGCACCACGCGCTCCAGCTGGCTGATGAGCGAGGGCCTGTTGAACTCGGCGACAGCGCGCAGGCGGCGCATCGAGTAGGTCTCCACCAGTTTGCCGGCGCGGCGCCGTCGCGCTCGGTCAGCGCGGTCGGCGGAGTACAGGAGCATGAGGATGAACAGGCCGATGGCGACTGCCAGGGCGGCCAACAGCAGGCGTCGCCCCAGGGTGAGGGCACTGTCCGGAGCTGGTTTCCCGGGTGTCGGGGGAGCCGGGGCGACCTCTGCCGTCAACTGCAGGGGTGTGCCGGCAACGGTCACCTGCAGGGCCACCTTGGCCGTCTTGGCGGAGAGCGCCTTCGGGAAGGAGGCCGAGAAGGTGAGTTCGCCGGAGGCGCTCTGCAGGGACCGCGTGAAGACGTCGGTGATGCCCGCGGCATCCGTGGTGGCGAACGCCTTGCCGCTGCCGGCAACCGCCAGTTGACGCATGAGTTGCAGGGTCCCCGGCGTGGCCTGGAAGGCGACGAAGTTCGTCTGGCAGGGGCTGGCCCGCAGCGACTGGACGAGCGTGGCCTTGGGCATGTGGCTGGTCGAGTCAGCGCCGTCGCTCAGCACCAGGACGGTGCACGGCGTGGCCTGCGCAGCAGTGGTGTTGGCGAGGTCCACGGCGTCGAAGAGCGCGGTGAAGCCGGCGGGCTGGATCTGCTGGATGGCCGCCCGGACGGCATGCCGGTCGAGCGTCGGCGCCACCAGCCGACGAGCATTGGCGGAGAAGGCGACCACTCCAACCGGGTCCTCGCCGGGGATGCTGGCAAGGAACTGCCTCGCAGCCTTCACCGCGATTGCCTGCCGCGCGCCGGCCATGGAGCCGCTCGCATCGAACACGAGCATGACCGTCTGCTGCACGGGCGTGGTGGTGGTGGACTCGCCGGCGACCGTCACGGTGGCGGTGCGCTTGTCCCCGTTGACGAGCAGGGTGGCGGTCATGCTCTGGAGGGCGTCAGGCGGCACGGAACTCGCATGCGCGGTCACGGTGAGGGTGTTGCCGCTCCAATGCGTGGTATCGATGGAGACCGCGGGATCGGCCGCAGCTGGCGCTGCACAGAGCAGTGCCGCTAGGACCGTCGCTGGAAGCCGCCAACGCATGCGTGGCTCAGAAGGCGGACGTCGTATAGATGGCGGGAAGCGGCAGGCTGCGAGCCTTGAGGTCGTCGAGGAAGCCGGGGCGGATGCCGGTGGCGACCAGGATGCCGCCGGCACCTTCGCTGCCGCGGTAGTCGAAGGTGAACAGGTCCTGGGTGGTGACGACCTCGCCTTCCATACCCACGACCTCAGTGATGTGCGTGATGCGCCGGCTGCCGTCGCGGAGTCGGGCCTGTTGCACGATGAGGTGGATGGCGGAACCGATCTGCTCTCGGATGCTGCGTGCCGGGAGTTCGACTGCCGACATGAGGCACATGGTCTCGATACGCGTGAGTGCGTCGCGTGGTGTGTTCGCGTGCACCGTCGTGAGCGAGCCGTCGTGGCCGGTGTTCATGGCCTGCAGCATGTCGAGCGCCGCAGCGTCGCGGACCTCGCCGACGATGATGCGGTCGGGGCGCATGCGCAGCGCATTGCGCACCAGGTCGCGGATGGTGATCTCGCCGCGCCCCTCGATGTTCGAAGGGCGGCTCTCCAGGCGTACGACGTGGTCCTGCTGCAACTGCAACTCGGCGGCGTCCTCGATGGTGACGATGCGCTCGTCGTCAGGGATGAATCCGGAGAGCACGTTCAGCGTGGTGGTCTTGCCGGAACCGGTGCCGCCGCTGATGAGGATGTTGAGGCGGCCGTTCACGGCGCTCTCGAGCAGGACACGCACGTCAGCGGTGAAGGTGCCGAAGGCCTCCAGGTCCTCGGCGGTCAGGGGATCGATGGCGAACTTGCGGATGGTGAGCGATGAGCCGTCGAGTGCGATGGGTGGGATCACCGCGTTCACGCGCGAGCCGTCAGGGAGGCGGGCGTCCACCATGGGGCTCGACTCGTCGACGCGTCGACCCACACGGGCCACGATCTTCTCGATGATGCGACGGAGGTGGTCCTCGGAGTCGAAGAAGACATCGGTGCGCTGGAGCTTGCCATTGCGCTCGACGAAGACCTTGTGCGGACCGTTGACGATGATCTCGCCGACCTCGGAGTCTCGCAACAGCGGCTCGAGCGGGCCGTGGCCGAGGATGTCGTCGGCGACCTCCTGCATGAGCCGGGTGCGGTCGTTGCTGGTGAGCGGTAGCGACTCCTCCTCGAGCAGCCCCAGTACCGTCTCGCGGACGGCGCCCTCCAGCTCGTGGGCCTCCATCTCGCTGGAGTAGAGGCGGGGGCCGAGGCGTTCCAGGAGCGCCGCGTTCAGGCGCACCTTGAGCTCGGCCAGCACGTCGGCCTGCTTGCTGTTGTCGATGCCGGTGCCAACCCGCTGGGCAAGCGTCTTGGTCGGCGTGGAGGGCGTGTAGTCCTTCTCGCGGATCTGGCTGAGGCGTTCGCTGAGGCTCGACATCACTTGCCCCTGCGGAACAGTCTGCCCTTGCGCTGGCGGGTGACTGCGGCGCCTACGTGCTCCGCATCCAGGCCGCGCTGCATGCTCGCCAGTTTCTGCAGGGCGACGGCAACCGGGTGCTTCGGGTTGTCGGTGACGATGGCGACGCCGCGGTTGCTGGAACGCGAGACGTCGGTGCTCTGCGGGACGGCGAGGTGCACGTTCGCACCGAGCGCGGCTTCGATGTCGGAGGACTCCAGGCCGTTCATCTCGTCACCGCGGTTGAGCACGATCTGCCAGGCGGAACGCGGATACCCCAGCTCGTCGAAGGTGTCGAGCGTGATGCGCAGGTTCTTCAGGGCGGGGATGTCCGGCGTGGTCACGAGCACGTAAGTGTCCGAGAGGTCGAGCGCGGCCAGCACGGTGTCGGTGAAGGCGGGCGGCGAGTCGATGATGACGTAGTCGTACTCGCTCCTGAGCAACTGCAGGAGCTCGGTGACGAGGGCGCCCGGGATGCTCTCCACCTCCTCCGGGGTCATGGGGGCGAGCAGGCAGTCGAGGCCCGAGGGGTGATGGTGGATCAAGGAGGACAGGCCGATGGCGTCGAGCTGACCCTGCATGGGGAGGGTGTCGGCCACGGTTGGGGAACTGGGCAGGGCCAAGGAGATCCCCACGTCGCCGAATTGCAGGTCGAGGTCGACGAGGATGGTCTTGCGCTTCTCGACCACCGCCAGTGCCACCGCCAGGTTGATCGAGATGGTGGTCTTGCCGCACCCGCCCTTCGATGAGAAGACGGTGACGATCTGGCCCTGACCGACGGTGGGTGCCGCTCCGACCTGCCGGGCGGAGACGTCGCGCGAGCGCTTGCAGGCGGCGGAGATGGCCGGGAGGTCGTCGACCGTCACCACCTCGCGGACACCTGCTTGCAGGGCCTGCGCGATGAGCGCCACGTCGATGCGGCGCCGCAGCAGTACGACGCCGAGCGAGGGGCGGCGGATGCGGTACTCACTGGCGATGGACAGTGCGCCGGCCAGGTCGAAGTCGGCGTCGATGACGACCAGGGCCTCGCTCGGGTTGTCCTCGACGGCGCGGGTCAGCAGGTGCGCGCTGGCGACGCGCACCACGTCATCGCCAATGGCAAAGGCGGTGGCGTCGGAGTCGCCCCGGCTGGTGTCTAGGAAGAGAGCCATCGGATCACCTGAAGAGGTTGGCGTTGGTGACGGGGCCCGAAGGGCCGACGCCGGACTGCTCGTTGCTCAGGCCGAGGTACAACGTACCCACGGTGGTCGATTGGATGAGTTTCTCCGCAGACGCCTGGTCCACGGCCACGGTGAGCCGGGTGCTGGGGATCTGCGCCGGGCCGGTCCCCGGGTTCGTGGAATCACCGACTGCGAGCACCAGCACGTTGGCGAGCAGCAACTGCGTCTGCTTGGCCTTGCCGTCCGCGCTCGGCGTGATGAGGAAGACGGCCACGCTGGTGCCCGGGTGTACGAAGTTGCCGACGCGCGGTGTGTCCGCGACATCGACCGAGACGGCGATGGTGCCCTTGGGCAATGCGAGTCCGCTGGCGGCGACCTGCGGTGGAGCGAAGCGGGACACCATGACCAACTCGCCCGGACGGATCTCGGTGATCGCCACGTTCGAGGTGTTCGAACTGTCGACCTTGGTGCTGGCGTCGATCGGCGCCAGGCGCTTGGGGATCTGCTACACGGTGAGCAGGTTGGCCGCGATGGCGGCGCCGAGCGAGGTGCCGGCGGGGATGTCGCCGGTGGCGACGAACACGTCGACGGGGGAGAGGCCCTCGACTGCACGCTGGTCCGCGGTGTGCGCGTACCACCAGAGTGCACCCGCTCCCGACAGTGCCAGTACGAGCGCCAGGACGGCAGCGATCGTCCGCTTTTGTCTCATACGCGCATCATGTACTGCGGAATGGCGCTAACCAACGAGACTCACCACGTTTAACCCAAGATTCGGCGCGTTCGGGTCGATGGGGGCCGTCGAGAGCAGGGACTGCTGCGTGTACCAGCCGAAGATGCAGTTCTGGTTGGCCTTGCAGACCGCCGGCTCGTTGCTCTTGGAGATGGGGTTGGGATCGGAGAGCGTCGAGTAGAAGGCCTGCTGGTTGCCGCCGAAGTCGTAGCCCGCGAAGAAGTAGGAGGCCAGCCCGATGATGCGGAAGTAGGTCCCGTTGGAGAGCGTCACCGTCTGGTTCGTGCACGGGGTCGTGAAGGTGCCGGGGGACTGGTACTGGAGGCCAGTGGCGATCGCCGCGCCGCCCGCGACCTGGTACCCGCAGTCGAAGATGGGGACGGTCACGATGTGCCCGAGCAGCGAACTGATGTCGGGACAGGGGATGGAGTTGCCCGTCTGCTGGCCCAGCCAGTTCGCGTAAGGGCTGGGCATGAAGGCCGACACCGTGCAGGAGGTGTTGGAGACGGTGTTCAGCGAACCGAAGCCGCCCGGTGTCGAGGTGCCGCAGGTGCTGCCGGACGGGGTCTGGGTCGACCCGCTCGTGTAGGTGGCCGCGGTCACCGTCTCGTACTTCGCAGCGGCTGGAGTGGACCAAGCGGTGGGGCCGAAGCCGAGGGCGCTCGCGGTCTGGGAGTACCAGCAGGTCCCCGCGATCGTGAAGGGGGTCATGAGCGAGGTGGCGGCGGCGGGCACGCCCCAGATCGCCTGGCTGCAGGCGTACACGGTCTGCGGCTTCTGGCCCACGGCGTTGGCGAAGAACTGCGGCACGTAGGGGCTGCCGCCGGCCGACCAGGTGCTCGTCGTCGCCTGCACCCACTTGGCCGCGGTGGGGGCAGTAGGGCAATTGCGGGCGGTGCGCAGCGTGGTGCAGGCACTGAGCTTCGCATTGCCTGCTCCGCACAGGTCCGTGGCGGTGATCGTCTCCGTCTGGTCTGAGGCATTCCGGGACGCGATCTGGATCGGCGGTGCCAGGTTGCCGCAGACGTGGGTTCCGCTGCCGTCGAGCGAGCAGTCGAATGCCGCCTGCACGGACGCTGCCTCAGCGCCGTTCTGCAACTGCCGTCGCTCCAACTGCATCGACCCGATGTCGATGACCAGCGCCAGCAGGACGAGGAACACCCCGGCGCCGAAGAAGAAGGTGACGATGACGGCGACGACGCCCTCGTCCCCGTCATGTGCGCCCCGAAGGCGGTCACTCAACTGAGGCAATGGAAGGCTCCCGTCGCGGTGACGGTGGTGTGGATCGCCCGCAGCATGGGCGTGAACCACACGAATTGCGCGGGACGGGAGACGGTCACCGTGGTCTCCGTGTCCGGCGTCGCGCAGTTGTCGTTGGTGATCGAGGTGATGACGACGGAGAGCGGACCCGCCGCAGCGTTGACCGCCGCGACAGTCACGGTGTCGCCGCGCTTGAAGAAGGAGGAGCGGGCGCCCTCGATGGCTGCCTGGGTGACGGTCACGCGCTCGTACTCGAGGCGACCGAAGTCGATGATGCCGAAGAGGATGAGCAGGAGCAGCGGAAGGATCAACGCTGCCTCGACGGCGGTGGAACCGCGCTCACGAGCGCGCGAGGGAACCCGCCGCCGGATCAACCCGCGGCGCACCAGTCCTGGAAGTCGAGGCACGCCGCGGATTCTCCGACAAATGGCGTGAATCAGGAAGAGATGGCGCTGGCCGCGTTGCTGAGCACGCCGCTGACGCCGCGTCCGAGCAGCGTGACCGCGATGATGATGACGACGGCGATGAGGCCGACCATGAGCGCGTACTCCACCGCGGTGGCGCCGGAATCGCTCGCCGCCTTGGCCTTCAGAGCGTTCGCACGCTCCTGTAGTGCGAGCTGCCCCCGAACGGTCGCCTGCAGAAACTTCATAATGGACCCCGATTCCTCTGTGTCAGTGATGTGGTACGAAGCAACGACGACCGGGCGCAACCTTCGTGGCACCCGGTCGTCGCGTGTTGCGAGATCAGCTGCTGATGGCGCTGGCGGCCTTGCTGAGCACGCCGCTGACGCCACGTCCGAGCAGCGTGACCGCGATGATGATGACGACGGCGATGAGGCCGACCATGAGTGCGTACTCGACCGCGGTCGCGCCCTCTTCCCTGTCCATGCGGTGCGCAAGCGACTTCACGCCGTCTTCGACGGCGAGCCGACCCCGCACCAAGCTTTCCATGATTCGCATGTTTTGCGCCTTTCCGATGATGGGTGGCGTACGGTCGCCCGCCCGCCTACGGGCATTTCACACGGTGCCGCGGGTGGGCGCAAGCCGACGCGTGCGCTTTTCCATACCTTTCTGCCCGGAATTCTCCGATATGTAGGGCTGGCCGAAGGTCCCTGAGCCGTTTCGGGACCGCTCCGCCCCTACACCGGCGGTCAGCACGCAGGGTCGATTTGGGTTCCCCTGTGCATTTCCCGTACGATCGCCCCTTGGTGTGCTATGCACGCCGAGCTCGTCCTCCCAAGTTTCCTGAAACCGGGTGTGCGCTGCCCGGCGGTCATGTCACGCCATCGATCCAGTAGCGAAGGTGTGAACACTTGGCCAAGAAAGACGGTGCCATCGAAGTCGAGGGCACCATCCTCGAAGCGCTTCCGAACGCCATGTTCCGGGTGGAGCTTGAGAACGGCCACAAGGTGCTCGCGCACATCAGCGGCAAGATGCGTCAGCACTACATCCGCATCCTGCCGACCGATCGCGTGGTCGTGGAGCTCTCGCCCTACGACCTCTCACGCGGCCGCATCGTGTACCGGTACAAGTGAGCGACCCGAGAAAGAGAAACCATGAAGGTCCAGCCGAGCGTCAAGACGATCTGCGACAAGTGCAAGGTCATCCGTCGCCATGGCGTCGTCATGGTGATCTGCGAAAACCCACGCCATAAGCAGCGTCAGGGCTGATCGCGCACCAGGCACGACCCCACAACTGAATACGCCAGAGACGCAAGATCCGACCCTTCATCCATCGCCAGTGGATGGGGACGGCACCCCCGGTACTGAGGCCGGGGATCCACCCGGGCGGGTGGAACCGATCCCGCGTCCAGACCTCAGCCACTTCCCGAAAGAGAGCACCGCCCAATGGCACGTCTCGTCGGTGTCGATCTTCCGCGCGACAAGCGCGTGGAGATCGGACTCACCTATATCTACGGCGTTGGCCGTACCCGTTCGCAGGAGACGCTCGCTGCGACCGGGATCAATCCCGATACCCGCGTCAAGGACCTCACGGACGAAGACCTCGTCAAGCTCCGCGACTTCCTCGAAGGCAACTTCAAGCTCGAAGGCGACCTCCGTCGCGAGGTGCAGGCCGACATCCGCCGCAAGGTCGAGATCGGCTGCTACCAGGGCATCCGTCATCGCCGCGGCCTCCCGGTCCGTGGCCAGCGCACGCATACCAATGCTCGCACTCGTAAGGGTCCCAAGAAGACCGTCGCCGGCAAGAAGAAGCCGAAGAAGTAGGAGCTTGCTGAATGGCACCGTCAAAGACAGCCAAGGCCAACGCCGGCGCGAAGAAGATTCGCCGCAAGGAGCGCAAGAACGTTGCGCTCGGCCAGGCATACATCAAGAGCACGTTCAACAACACGATCATCTCGATCACGGACCCCACGGGTGCCGTGATCTCGTGGTCGTCCGCCGGCCAGGTCGGCTTCAAGGGCTCGCGCAAGTCGACGCCCTACGCCGCGCAGATGGCAGCCGAGGCCGCGGCCCGGCGCGCGATGGATCACGGCATGAAGAAGGTCGACGTCTTCGTCAAGGGTCCGGGTTCGGGCCGCGAGACGGCGATCCGCTCGCTTCAGGCAACCGGTCTCGAGGTCGGCTCGATCTCGGACGTCACCCCAGTTCCGCACAATGGCTGCCGCCCTCCCAAGCGGCGCCGAGTTTGATTGATTGAGGAGGAGAGAACACCATGGCCCGTTACACAGGACCCGACTGCAAGCGCTGCCGTCGCGAGAAGACGAAGCTTTTCCTCAAGGGATCAAAGTGCGAGTCTGCCAAGTGCCCGATCGAGATCCGTCCCTACCCCCCGGGGCAGCACGGCCGCGCGCGCACCAAGGAATCCGAGTACCTGCTCCAGAAGCGTGAGAAGCAGAAGGCCGCCCGCATCTACGGCGTCCTGGAGAAGCAGTTCCGCTCCTATTACGAGGAGGCGAACCGCAAGTCCGGCAAGACCGGCGAGAACCTGCTGCGCATCCTCGAGTCGCGTCTCGACAACGTGATCTACCGCGCCGGCTTCGCCAAGAGCCGCGACATGGCCCGCCAGTTGGTGCGCCACGGTCACATCATGGTCAACGGCAAGCGGCTGGACATCCCGTCGGCCCGCGTCTCGGAGAACGACATCATCGAGGTGGCCGTCAACTCCCGTGAGCTCACGCCCTTCGTGGTCGCCCGTGCGGAAGCGGGGGAGCGCCCCGTCCCGGCGTGGCTCGATGTGATCCCGTCGAAGATGCGGATCCTCGTGCACCAGCTCCCGGTTCGTGCCCAGATCGATACCGCCGTACAGGAACAGCTCATCGTCGAGCTCTACTCGAAGTAATCGTGGAGGTTGCCGGGGCCGTCGGTCCCGGCAACGCACGGTGAGCCGCTCCGCGCGGTACCAGTCAATATCCCGACTGCGACGTCAGATGCAGGTCGTCGCCCGAAAGGAACACATAGTGCTTATCGCACAGCGTCCGACCCTGTCGGAAGAGCCGATCACACCCACCCGTTCGCGTTTCGCGCTGGAGCCCCTGGAGCCGGGCTTCGGCTACACGCTCGGCAACTCGCTTCGCCGTACCCTGCTCTCCTCCATCCCCGGTGCCGCAGTCACGAGCATCCGCATCGAGGGAGTGCTCCACGAGTTCTCGACCATCGATGGCATCAAGGAAGACGTCGTCGAGCTCATCTTGAACATCAAGAACCTCGTCGTCTCCTCGGATTCCGACGAGCCCGAGATCATGGTGCTGCGCAAGTCGGGCGCGGGCAATGCCACGGCGGCTGACATCCAGGCGCCCGCCGGCGTCGAGGTGCACAACCCGGAGCTGCACATCGCGACCTTGAACGCCAAGGCCAAGTTGGAGATCGAGTTCGTCGTCGAGCGCGGCCGCGGATACGTCACTGCGGCACAGAACAAGCAGCAGGGCCAGGAGATCGGTCGCATCCCGATCGACTCCATCTACAGCCCGGTCATCAAGGTCACCTACAAGGTCGAGGCGACCCGCGTCGAGCAGCGCACCGACTTCGACAAGCTGATCCTCGACGTCGAGACCAAGCCCTCGATGACGCCGCGCGACGCGATCGCGTCGGCCGGTCGCACGCTGACCGAGCTGTTCGGGCTCGCCCG
>DAHWFQ010000092.1:0-13414 GCA_027324895.1 Actinomycetota bacterium
GGGTGAGCATCAGCGTCGGCTGCAACAACACCTGCACCTTCTGCATCGTGCCGTCGCTGCGCGGGCGCGAGAAGGACCGCCGTCCCGGCGAGATCCTCAACGAGATCAAGGGGCTGGTGCAGGAGGGCGTCATCGAGGTGACGCTCCTCGGCCAGAACGTCAACGCGTACGGCGTCGAGTTCGGTGACCGCCAGGCCTTCGCGAAGCTGTTGCGCGCATGCGGAGGCATCGAGGGCCTCGAGCGGGTGCGATTCACCTCGCCGCATCCCAAGGACTTCACGGACGACGTCATCGCGGCCATGGCCGAGACGCACAACGTCATGCCGCAACTGCACATGCCACTGCAGTCGGGCAGCGATCGCGTGCTCGCGGAGATGCGACGCTCCTACCGCTCCGACCGCTACCTCGGCATCCTGCGGAACGTGCGCGCCAGCCTGCCGCACGCCGCCATCACCACCGACATCATCGTGGGCTTCCCGGGAGAGACGGACGCCGACTTCGAACAGACGCTCGACGTGGTGCGCGAGGCGCGCTTCAGCGGCGCCTTCACCTTCCAGTACTCGCCGAGACCGGGCACACCGGCCGGCAGCCGCGAGGACCAGGTGCCGCCCGCTGTCGTCACCGAGCGCTACAACCGCCTGGTGGAGCTGCAGAACGACATCGCCTGGCAGGAGAACAGGAAGCTCCAGGGGACGGTCGTCGAGGTGCTCATTGCAGAGCACGAGGGCAAGAAGGACGGGCACACCGATCGGCTCTCCGGGCGCCACCTCGACAACCGCCTGGTCCACGTGTCCCGCCCCGACGGGGTCGTGAGGCCCGGCGACGTGGTGAGCGCACGGGTCAACCATGCCGCGCCGTACCACCTCATCGCCGACGAAGTGCTCGCGGTACGCGCCACTCGCGCCGGCGATGCCGCGGATGCCCGTCACCGCACACCGGTGGGCGTGGGCCTCGGCATGCCTGCGATCCGGCACGACGCCTAACCGATGCAACCGATCGTCGCCGTCGTCGGCCCGACAGCATCGGGCAAGTCCGACCTCGGGCTGGAGATCGCGCTGGCGCGCCGGGGCGAGATCATCAGCCTCGATGCGTCGCAGATCTACCGCGGTATGGACATCGGCACGGCCAAGACGCCGCCCTGCGGCCGCGCAGGTGTCACGCACCACCTGCTCGATGTCCTCGATGTGTCGGACTCCGCATCAGTGGCCGAATTCCAGCGCCTGGCACGCGCTGCCATCGACGACGTGCGCTCACGTGAGCGGCTGCCGGTGTGCGTCGGCGGCAGCGGCCTGTACGTGCGCGCGGTGCTCGAGCAGCTGGAGTTCCCCGCCACCGATCCCGTGGTGCGCGCACGACTGGAGCGCGAACGCACCGCCATCGGGGCGGACGCGCTGCACGCCCGTTTGACCGAGGTGGACCCCGTTGCCGCGGCCGCCATCCTGCCCGGGAACACCCGGCGCGTGGTCCGTGCGCTGGAGGTCATCGAGATCACCGGGCGACCCTTCACTGCCGTGCTTCCGCAGCATTCCCAACCCGGAAACGACGTGCGCATCGGGCTGACGGTCCCGCGCGAAGTGCTCGCCGCACGCATTCGCGACCGCGCGCAACGGATGTGGGACGACGGTCTGGTCGACGAGGTGCGTGGCCTGCTGCCGCACGGCCTGCGGGAGGGCGTCACCGCGTCGAAGGCATTGGGGTACCAGCAGGTGCTGGCATTCCTCGCACATGAGTGCAGCGAGGACGAGGCGTTCGAGGCGACCGTGTCGGGGACGTTGCGCTTCGCGCGCCGACAGATGCAATGGTTCCGTCGCGACGCCGCCATCCACTGGCTCGAACATGACGACCCGCGGCTGTTGCAGCGCGCGCTCGAACTAGTCGACGCAGCGTCGGCCGAGCCTTTCGCGCGCGATTAGCCTTGTCCGCATGTCGCCGTTGCTCCTCCGACTGACGCAGTCGTTGCGCGAGTCGATCGGTGACGTGGCCTTCGGCATGTCTGACGGTGCGGTTTCCGTCGCCGGCCTCGTGTTCGGCGTGGCTGCGAGCACGGGAAATGTGCACATCGTGCTGCTGGCCGGGGCCACCGGCGCAGTCGCGGGCGCCGTCTCGATGATGGCGGGCACCTACCTCGACGCCCAGTCGCGCGACCACCGCGCCGATGCGGTGCTCGGCCATGCCGAACGCCGCTTGGCCGACGATCCGGAGCCGTTCCTCCGGCGCGCGCAGGAGCGCTTGCGCGGGCAGGGCTACGAGCCCGACGAGAGCGCCATGGTCCTCGGCGTGCTGCGGCGCGACGCCCGGGCGCTGCGCGAGCACGTCGTCGCCTACGAGGTGGGCATCGGCAATGAGCGCGGGGCCGCGCCTTGGACGCATGCCGTGTGGATGTTCGTCGCGGACATCCTCGCCGCCAGTGTCCCCGTGCTCCCGTTCGCGCTCTTCGACATGGACATGGCACGCCTGGTCTCGCTCATCATCACCGGGGCGCTCATGGCCGCGCTGGGCTACGCACGCGGTCGCATCGGCCATGTGAACGTCCTCTGGACGATGGCGCAGACGATGACGATCGCCGGTTCGGCTGCACTCGCCGGCGTGGCCATCGGGCACTTCGTGTCGTTGTGACCCCGGTCGGGTCGACTACAGGATGGCCGTCGCCCCGGCGTCCGCGCCCCGTTCCACGAAGTACTCGTGCCCGAACCAGCGGCGGTACAACCAGGGTGGCATGGCGAGCAGCAGGCCCACCGTGCGGGGCACCGAGCCGCCGGAGGCCTGCGACGCGTGCGCGCGCAGGGAGTCACGTTTGATCGCAGCCAGGTGTCGTACGTCCACGGCGCAGGTGATCGCCTGTCGTGATGAGAAGGCGTCATCGAACATGGTCGGGTCGTAGCGGCGGAAGAAGAGGCGCAGCCAGCTGCCCGCGTGCGCGAGGCGCGCCAGCGGATCGCGGGGCAGCGTCGCCTCCAGGATGCGCGGGACGCGCGCCACCGCAGCCGCTTCGTAGACGATCTCGTGCACCGCGATGTGATCGGGGTGCCCGTATCCGCCGTTCGAGTCGTAGCCGACGACGATGGCGGCCGCCTCCTCGCGCAGGATCGCGGCCAGCTTGCGCACGACCTCCTCGCGCGGCGCGTACACCAAGGGCATCGGTGCATCGGGCTGGGGGAGCACCTCCGCGTTCAACCCCGAGTCGCCGTAGCCCAGCCAGTGCACCGCGGATACCCGCAGGAGTTTCGCGGAGGTCTCGAGTTCGGCGTGCCGCACCGCGGCCAGGTCACGCCGCATCGCCTGCACGTTGGCGAGACCGGCCGCGCCGTCCGTTGCCACGACGAGCACCACGCGATGCCCCTGTTGGGCGAGGGCTGCCATGGTCCCCGACGTGAGCAGTGCCTCGTCGTCGGGGTGCGCGTGCACGAAGACGACCGTGTAGGACATGGCCCTAGTCTGCACATAGATTTCGGTTATGCGCATCGTCCACGTGAGCGACGTCTACCTCCCGCGGCTGGGCGGCATCGAGGTGCAGGTGCGTTCGATCGCGAGTGCGCAGCATGCCCGCGGTGACGAGGTCGCAGTCATCACCGCCACGCCGGGAGGCGCGTTCGAGCCCGACGGCATCGAAGTGGTGCGTCTGGACGCGCACCTGCCCTTCGAGACGCCCATCCACCCGCGTGGCCTCACGCTCATCCGCGAGCAGCTGCGCAGGTTGCAGCCGGACGTCGTGCACATCCACGCGGGCGTGATCTCGCCCTTCGCCTGGATGGGCATCGCCGCGTCGAGGGACTGGCCGACGGTGGTCACCGTGCATTCCATGTGGACTCCGCTTCAGCAGCAGGCCTTCCGCTTGGCCCTGCGCGGCGAGCACCATTTCGTCCTCACCTCGGTGAGTACCGTGGCCGCGCAATCAGTGCAGAAGGGCACGTCACTGCCGGTGCTGGTGACCCCCAATGCCATCGATGCCGCGCCGTGGCGCGCGGTTGCGCCAGTGCCCCACCAGGGGGTCCACATCGTCGCTGCGCTGCGCTTCGCCCCGCGCAAGCGGGCCGTGCAGCTCGTCTCCATCCTGCGGGAGGCCCGCAGGATGATGCCCGTCGAGGCCTCGGTGCGCGCCACCATCGCCGGCGACGGACCGTTGCTGAACCGGGCCCGCAGGCAGATCATCGAGGACGGCATCGACTGGGTGGAACTGGTCGGGAGGCTGCCGCGCCCCGAGCTGCCCGCCCTCTATGCGAGTGCCGACATCTTCGTGCAGCCGACGGCCGCTGAATCCTTCGGGCTGGCTGCACTCGAGGCGCGCGCGGCCGGCCTGGCGGTGGTGGGCCGCACCGGTTCCGGTCTCAGTGAGTTCGTCCTCGACGGCCTCAACGGGTACCTTCGTGACGACGACAAGGGCCTGGCCCAGGCCCTCGCGAAGCTCGTGGCTGAGCCCGCGGTGCTGCAGCGATTCCGCGAGTACAACCGGATGTCGCCGCCGATGCATTCCTGGGCCCACGCCATGGAAGCGCTCGACATCGCGTACGCGGCAGCACGGGAACGCCGCCGGGGCTAGCGACCCATGGGCACGGGCCCGCGGCTGGCAGATGGCGGGGCGCGACCCACTCGTAGACTGGAGACGTGGGCATTCGCGCGTTCAAGGGCCATGGCACGGGCAATGACTTCCTCGTCGTGCCGGAGGGCAATCGTGACTTCCGCGCGGAGGAAGTGGCGCTGCTGTGCGACCGGCACTTCGGTCTCGGTGCCGATGGCCTCATCCGCATCGTCCGCACCGCCGACGCCGACGACCCCTTCGTGCGCGCGCAGGCCGCGCAGGCCGAGTGGTTCATGGACTATCGCAACGCCGACGGTTCCGTCGCGGAGATGTGCGGGAACGGTGTGCGCGTCTTCGTGCATGTGTTGCTTCGCGAGGGCCTGGCGCGGGTCGGCGAGTTCGAGGTCGCGACCCGTGGTGGAGCACGCCGCGTGCGCATCGCGGGAGTGGGCGAGGACGTCTCGGTGGAGATGGGTGCGGGCACCCCGGAACTGCCGTCGCGCATCACGGTCGCGGAGGGCACCTCGTTCCCTGCTTCGGGGATGTACTTCCCCAATCCCCACGCGGTCGTGTTCGTCGACGACCTAGATGATGCAGGCGAGCTCACCTACATCCCCGAATGGCACCCTGTCGAACGCTACCCCAACGGTGTCAACGTGGAATTCGTGCGCGTCGCCGGACCGCACCACATCCAGCTGCGCGTGCACGAGCGTGGCGTCGGCGAGACGCTCTCCTGTGGGACCGGCATCTGCGCCGCGGTGACGGTTGCCCGCGACGCCGCTGGCGAGACCGCGGGCGGCACCTGGATCGTCGACATCGAGGGTGGCACCGTCACCGTGGACATCGATGAGGCGGGCAACACGGTGCTCACCGGCCCGGCGCGCATCGTGGCCGAGGTCGAGATCGATGAGGCCTGGCTCGAGGCCAACGCGTGACGAAGCGCGAGGACTGGGAGTTCGACGACTCCACCGGCGCCTTCGAACTCGAGGAGCGGCAGGCGCTGCGCCGGGTCGAGGGCATCTCCACTGAACTCGAGGACATCAGCGAGGCGGAGTACCGACAACTGCGCCTGGAGCGCGTGGTGCTCGTGGGCGTCTGGACGCAGGGGAGCGCGAAGGACGTCGAGCGCTCGATGGCGGAGCTCGCGCGGCTGGCCGAGACAGCAGGCTCCACGGTGCTGGAGGCGCTCATCCAGCGGCGCGATGCGCCGGATCCCGCGACCTTCATCGGTTCCGGCAAGGTGGTGGAACTGCGTGAGGCCGTGCGTGCGAATCGCGCCGACACGGTGATCTGTGACGGGGACCTCGCTCCGTCGCAACTGCGGCAGCTTGAGGAGCAGCTGAAGGTCAAGGTCGTCGATCGCACCTGGCTCATCCTCGACATCTTCGCGCAGCATGCGCGATCGCGTGAGGGCAAGGCGCAGGTCACACTGGCGCAGATGCAGTACCTGTTGCCACGCCTGCGTGGATGGGGCGATGCCCTGTCGCGCCAGGCGGGCGGCATCGGTACGCGCGGGGTCGGCGAGACCAAGATCGAACTGGATCGCCGTCGTATCCGCGACCAGATCGCGAGCATCCGTCGCGAGTTGAAGGACATGAAGCGCACACGCGACGTGCAGCGGCAATCGCGCCGACGCTCGGGCGTGCCGCAGGTGGCGATCGCCGGCTACACCAACGCGGGCAAGTCCTCGTTGCTCAACCGCCTGACGAACGCCGGCGTGCTCGTCGAGAACGCGTTGTTCGCCACTCTCGATCCGACGGTGCGCAAGGCGCGCACCCCGTCCGGGCGCGAGATCACCCTGGCCGACACCGTCGGCTTCGTGCGCCACCTGCCCCATCAACTGGTGGAGGCATTCCGCTCGACCCTCGAGGAGGTGTCGCAGGCGGACCTCATCGTGCACGTCGTCGACGGAAGCGACGAGGATCCGGAAGGCCAGATCGGCGCAGTGCGCGAAGTGCTGTCGGAGATCGAGGCGGCCAAGGTGCCGGAGCTCATCGTCGTCAACAAGGCCGACATCGCCGATGAGGTGGCATTGGCGCGCCTGCTGCAGCGCGAGCGCAACGCCGTGGTCGTGTCAGCGAAGACCGGTGAGGGCATCGAGGAGCTGCTCGCAGCGATCGACCGCATGCTCCCGGGACCCACCATCGAAGTGCGCGCGCTCGTGCCGTACACGCGTGGCGACCTGGTGAGCCGTGTCCTCTCCGACGGCGTGGTTTTCGAGCGCGAGCACCGTGACGAGGGGACCTACCTGCATGCGAAGGTCGACGCGGAGCTGGCTGCGGGACTCGCGGAGTTCATGGTGAAGCAGAGCGGCACCAACGCATGAGCCTGCTTGATGAGGCGCTCGATGCGGTGGTCCTCGACCTCGGCGGTGAGCGTCGCGACGGGCAGCGTGCCATGGCGCACGCCGTGGAGCAGGCGATGGCCACGCGCGAGCACCTGCTCGTGCAGGCAGGCACGGGCACCGGCAAGTCTGTGGCGTACCTCGTGCCAGCCATCCTGCGTGCGCTGGACCGCCACGAGACGGTCATCATCTCGACGGCAACCCTTGCCCTGCAACGGCAATTGGTCGGTCGCGACCTGCCACGCATCACCGCGGCGATGGCGCCCCTGGTCGGTCGCACGCCCACCTTCGCGGTCGCCAAGGGCCGTCACAACTACGTCTGCAAGGCGCGCCTGAATGCCGACTTCTCGATGCCGGACGAGGACGACGAGGCAGCGGCGCTCTTCGCGGCACCGACGACGAAGTTGGGCCGTGAGGCCAAGCGCGTTCGGACCTGGGCGTTCATCACGGAGACGGGTGACCGCGAGGACCTCGAACCGGCACCCGACGCGCGCGTCTGGCGCGCGCTGTCCGTGAGCGGCAATGAGTGCATCGGCGCGACCAAGTGTCCCTACGGCGACGAGTGCTTCACCGAGAAGGTGCGCAGCGATGCGGCGAACGCCGACATCGTCGTCACCAACCACGCCATGCTCGTGATCCATGCGCTCACCGGGCACCCGCTGTTGCCCGAGCACGAGGTGGTGATCGTCGACGAGGGCCACGACCTGGCCGACAGCGTCACCAACCAGGCCACGGAGATGCTCACCGCGGGCATGGTGGAGCGCGCCGCAGGGCGGTGCCGCCGACTCATCGACGCCGACATCGTGGGCCTGCTCGAGGACGCCGCGGACAGCCTCTCCCTGCTCTTCAACGAGATCGCCAAGCCCTGGCCGCAACGTGTGGCCCGTGATGTGGAGCATGAGCAACTGCTCGCGCAGTCGGTGCTCGTGCCGGCGCTCACCATGATCCGGGACGCCGCGAACAATGCCCTGGTGGCCCTGGCGGCCGTATCCAAGGGTGATGCCGATGCGGCGACCGACATCCAGGCGGAACGGCTGCGCGCCCGCGTGGCGGTCACCGAGGTGCATGACGTGGCGGGACGGCTGCTGTCGTTGAAGGACCAGGACGTGGCCTGGCTCGATCGCGCGGAGGGTCGTGCGCCGTCGATGTATGTCGCCCCACTCACCGTGAGTGGGCTGCTCGCGGAGACATTGTTCGGGGACAAGACGGTCATCGTCACCAGCGCCACGCTGTCCCTCGGTGGCGACTTCGACGCCATTGCGCGGGCCCTGGGTCTGCGCGCGGAGCCGCGCGCGCTCAACCCCGACGCCTTCCACGAGGATCCCGACGAGGAACTGGAGGCCGACACCCCGGACACCATGGGGTGGACGTCGCTCGATGTCGGCACACCCTTCGACCCTGCCAAGCAGGGGATGCTCTACGTGGCATCGCACCTGGCGCCACCCGGCCGTGATGGCACCTCGCTCGAGCAGTTGGACGAGCTGCGGCAACTCGTGGAGGCCAGCGGCGGCCGCGCGCTCGCCCTGTTCTCGTCGTGGCGCGCCGTCGACGCCGCGGAGGCGGTGCTGCAGCCCGCGTGCGCCTCCCTGGGCGTGCAACTATTGGTGCAGCGCCGGGGCGTGGCAGTGAGCGATCTGGTGAAGCGCTTCGCCGCCGATGAGACGAGTGTCCTGCTGGGCACGCTCTCGCTCTGGCAGGGCGTCGATGTGCCGGGTGACTCCTGCAGTCTGGTGGTCATCGACCGCATCCCCTTCCCGCGGCCGGACGATCCACTGCACGCCGCCCGCCAGTCCCGCGTCGATGCCGCCGGCGGCAGCGGCTTCATGGCGGTGGCCGTGCCCCGGGCGGCGCTGCTGCTCGCGCAGGGCGCCGGACGGCTCATCCGCTCGCAGCGGGACCGCGGTGTGGTGGCCGTGCTGGACTCACGCCTGGCGACAGCACGCTACGGCGCCTTCCTGCGCCGGTCCATGCCGCCCTTTTACGCCACGCAGGACCGGGACGTCGTCCTCAGCTCGCTGCGCCGGCTCTCCGAATCCCGGCCCTGACCTCAGCGCGAGAAGTACTGCCTGCGTCCAGCCCGACGCCGACTCCGCTTGCGCAACGTCTCCTCGAGGGACTCGGCCGAGCGCAGGGGTTCGGCACTGCGCAGCTTGCGATTGGGGATCTTCACCTTGGGGCTGTCGGGGTCACGCTTGTATGCGAGCACCGCAGCAGGAAGCGTCGGGTACATGTGTTCCTCGCCGATGACCTCGGCCGTGCCGTAGCGTCGCATGGGCACGAGCAGGTCGTGCTTCACGCGCGCCAGGGCCACGTGCACGCCTCGATCGCGCAGCACGCCCACGACCTCACTGAGCGCATCAAGGCCGGTGGAGTCCACCTCGACGTTGGCCTCCATGTTGAGCACCAGCCAGCGGACATCCGCCCCTGCGGCGGCATCGAGTGTCTTGGCGTAGAAGTCGTTGGCATTGCCGAAGAACAGCGGTGCGTCGTACCGGAACACCACGAGGCCGGGGATCTGCTCGGCTTCCGGGTAGTCGTCCACGTCATGCATGCCGGGCATGCCCGGAACGAACCCCAGCACGGCGTCGTGCGGCCGTGACAGGCGCTTGATGAGCTCCACGACGCTCAGGGCCACCGCGATGATGATGCCGGGGAGCAGGCCCAACAGGAGCACTGCGATCGCGCAGGCGATGCCGCTCCAGGCCTCGCCGGCTCGCAACCGGAGCACGGAGCGCCAACTCGGCAGGTCCACCAGGGTGACAGCGGCGTAGATGATGATGCCGGCGAGGGCCGCCTCGGGGATGTGCGCGAGCAACGACCCCGCGAGGAGCGGCGCGATGATGACGCAGGCCGCGACGACCCACGAGTAGTGCCGCGTGACGGCGCCGCTCATGCGCGCGATCGCGCTCCGCGTGTTCGACGCGCTCACCGGGTAGCCACCGGCCAGGCCGGTCGCGAGGGTGGCCACGGCCAGTGCGGCCAACTCACGGTTGGCGTCGACGCGATCGCCCTCCGAGAAGGCACGCGCCGTGATCATGACGTTCGTGTACGCGATGATCGCGATGGAGGTGGCGACGACGACCAGGTCGCCCAGCATGTTCAAGGGGAGGCCGCCGAACTGCGGCGCCTGCCAGCGCGTGCTCACGCTGCCGATGACGGGCACGTCACTGTGGTAGCCCACGACGATGGCCAGCGCGAGCGCCACCAGCGCTGCCGGGATGCGCGGAGCCTTGCGCCCGGTCACCCAGATGAGCGCCGCCGTTCCCAACCCCACGGTCAGCGCCAGGGGGCTGATGTACGCGTGCTGGCTGGATTGCCAGAGCGTCGTCAGGTCGGTGCCGTCCAGGGCGGAGCCGGTGATCGTGCCCAGTTGGCCCAGCACCATGCGCACGGCAATGCCGGTGAGGTAGCCCAGCAGCACCGGCTTGCTCAGGAGGTCGGCGAGGAAGCCGGCCTTGAACAGCCAGGCCGTGGCCAGGGCCACGCTCACGAGCAACGAGGTGACCCCCAGTGCCGCCGCGATGGGGACGTGGTAGCGCGCCGCCACCGGCGCCACTGAACTCGCGGCCATCATGGCCACCGAGACCTCGGGACCGAGGCTCAGCAGTCGGTGTCGACCGACGATGGGGTAGGCAAGCAGGGGAACCGCGGCCAGGGCCAGTCCGGGGCCGGCGCCGATTCCCACCAGGTCGCCGTAGGCCATGGCCTGGGGGATCATGTAGGAGCCCACGGCGAGGCCGGCAGCCAGGTCGCGGCCAGGGCCGTCGTTGAACGGGGAAGGCACTCGACGGGACAGCCACGACGCACGAACGGCGTTGTCCGCCATCGTGGCACTGTAGGGCGGCCTCGCTGGCTCTGCTCCTCGCGCCCGTCGTACGGCCGGCACGCTGCGTCCAACGGCGCCTTGCCGTGGGCTCCACGCCGCCTGGCTGGGCCCTGGGCAGTGGGCTGTCAGAGCTTGCGCAGCACCGTCTTCACGATGCCGAGGATGAGCGCGTCGTCGCCGGGGATGGGCGCGAACTCGGGGTTGTGCGGCATCAGCCAGACATGGCCGTTGCGTCGCTTGAAGGTCTTGACGGTGGCCTCGTCACCGTCAAGCAGGGCCGCCACGATGTCGCCGTTCTCAGCTGTCTGCGCGCGTTGCACCACGACGAAGTCGCCATCGCAGATGGCGGCGTCGATCATGGAATCGCCCTTGACCTTCAACATGAAGAGCTCGCTGTCATCGGCCCGCCCCACGAACTCGCGGGGGAGTGCATGCACGGCTTCCACCTGCTCATCGGCCAGCACCCCGGTACCCGCGGCGATGGTGCCGAGCAGTGGGATCTCAACCAGGGCAGTCGCCGGGCGCGTCCGCAGGGAGCGGGGGGCGACGACTTCCATCGAGCGGGCGTTGCGCAGGTCGCGCTTGAGGTGCCCGGACTTCTCCAGTTGCGAGAGCTGGTGGGTCACCGAGGAAGTGGAGGCCAGGCCCACGGCCTCACCGATCTCCCGCATCGACGGTGGGAAGCCCCGCTCCTCCACCGCAGCGGTGATGAACTCGAGGATGAGACGCTGGCGGGCGGTCAGGCCGTCCTCGTCGGGTGCGCCGTCGGGCAGGGCATGCACCGCAGCGGGCTCCTTCGTCATTGTCAGACCCCCTCGCTTTCCTATGACTTGGCGGCGGCCGTGGGCTACAGGGGAGCGCATGGCCGCCACCCCCGGACACTACGGCGTTCGAACGGAAGTTCCAAACATCTGTTCGATTTGCGCTTGACGTGTCGCGGTGGAACTGCAACGATTCGAACAAGCGTTCGAACCCTCCCCAGTTCGAGAGCGAGGAGCGACACCATGGCAACGATGACGATGGATTTCGGCGGCGCCGGCTTCACCCGCGGCAACCCGCACGGTCGAGTGGCACAAGCTCCGCTGCGACTCACGCTGCGCGGGCGTCGCGTGCTGTTCGCCCTCCTGCTCCTGGTTGCGACACTGCTGGCCTTCGTGGCCCTGTCGGCCCTGCGTGGCGGCTCCGTCTCGGCGCTCTCCCAGGTGTCGGCCCCGACTCAGGCCACGCAGGCGGTGGTGGTGAAGCCCGGCGACACCCTCTGGACCATCGCCGTCCGCGAGATGCCCGGCGTCGATCCCATCGTCGGCGTCGACCGCATCCGCACGCTCAACGCGATGACCCCCACCTCCACCCTGCTTGCGGGTTCCACGATCGCCATCCCCAGCGTCTGAGGCGCGGTCACACCGCTGGCGGTGCGGCGCGGGCGGGCCCCTTCCCGATTGGTTCGGGAGTCCGTCCCGGCCCTCCGATATGGAAATGTGACCTTCTCGTGGCGAGTCGGCGGCGTGTCGGCACTTGCGCTTCAGCTGGGGTCGCCGTAGCGTCAGCGACACAACATCTTGGGTCTCACTGGCCGCTGGTATCCACATATCGTGGTCGGGTATCAACCAGTTATTCACAGTTTGTCAACAGGGGATGGCCGGCTGGCCAGCCGAAACGGGAGGGGTGACGCCATGATCTGCCCCTTCTGCAGGCACGATGATTCCCGCGTCATCGACTCCCGTTCCAGCGATGACGGCACCGCCATCCGCCGCCGCCGTCAGTGCCCGGAGTGCGGCAAGCGCTTCAGCACTGTCGAGACCTGCATGCTCCTCATCGTCAAGCGATCGGGCGTGGCAGAGCCCTTCTCCCGCAGCAAGGTCATCGCGGGCGTGCGCAAGGCCTGCCAGGGGCGGCCGGTCTCCGACGACGACCTGGCACTGCTCGCCATGAAGGTCGAGGACGCCCTGCGCGCCTCGGGGTCGGCCGAGATCCCCAGCGGTGAAGTGGGCCTGGCCATCCTGGGCCCGCTGCGCGAACTCGACGAGGTGGCCTACCTGCGCTTCGCCTCGGTGTACCGGGGCTTCGAGAGCCTGGCCGACTTCGAAGGCGAGATCGCCGTCCTGCGGGCGAATCGACGTGCCGAGGCGCCACCGGGCCGCTACCCCTACGCCGGCGTCAAACACTGAGCCCCACGGCTCACCCGGGCCTCGCGCCCACCCACCTACTTGCTTCCCCAAGCACCAAGAAGCCGATTCCCCGCGGCTGTCCTCACCAACTGTTGTCGCACGAATGAACTTGAAGGGGCACCATGACCGAGATTGCCAGCGGCTCTCCGCGTACCGCATCGAAGAGCGCCGCCAAAGCCGGGCTGCCGTTGCAGCGCGTTTGGTCCACCGAAGGCGTGCATCCGTACGACCAGGTGGTCTGGGAGCGCCGTGACGTGCTCCAGACCAACTGGAAGACCGGGGAGGCCGTGTTCGAGCAGCGGGGCGTCGAGTTCCCCGAGAGCTGGTCGGTCAACGCCTCGACCATCGTCACCACCAAGTACTTCCGCGGCGCCCTCGGCACCGAGGCCCGCGAATGGTCGCTCAAGCAACTCATCGACCGCGTGGTGCTCACCTACACCAAGGCGGGCAAGGAGCACGGCTACTTCGCCACGCCCACCGATGCGGACATCTTCGAGGCCGAGCTCACCTACATGCTCCTGCACCAGGTGTTCGCCTTCAACAGCCCGGTGTGGTTCAAC
>DAHWFQ010000093.1:0-3210 GCA_027324895.1 Actinomycetota bacterium
GCATAATGTACCTTATCGGCGTTATGCGTGGTACGTCTAGACGTCGAGGGTTGTCCATGCGGCACCGCCGCGCCGCCACGGAAAACCGCCCCTCTCTCGCTACCGTGTCGCCCGTTCCATCGAGTCGGCGCAGGGAGCGGAACTTGACCTCACTCATGTTCCGTGCGCTCGAGGATCCACGACGGGTGTCACTTCGCTGGTGGCTGGCGTACGTGCTGGGCATGGGTGCTGTCGGTGGCGCCTATTGGGAGGCGCTGCACGTCTCGCACCGGCAGACCTTCAACTACGCGCTGGTCGAGACCGCATCGAGTTTCGCGACCGGGTTGGTGTTCGGCCTCATCGCGCTCATCGCCTTCAACCAGTTCCGTTCCGCGGCCGGCGCCGGCTACGCCGTGCTCGGCATCACCTTCGGCGTGGTGAGCGGCATCTGGGGCTTCCTGCCGCTGTTCCTGCCCAATGGGCTCGGGTACACCATGCCCCCATCGAGCACCTTCGGTACTGCGAACGCTGCGGAGGCGCTGGCGTTCGTGGGCGAGGCCGTGCTCCTCGTCGGCTGTGCGATCAGCGCCGTCATCCTGGCCCGGGTGCGCGTCCTCGGTGAGCACCGGCGGGTCCGGGCCCGTCTGGGTGTCGCTGTCGCCTTCCTGCTCTTCGTCCTGCTCATGCTGTGGGGAGCATTCAACGCGCCGGGGTTCCCGCAGATGCTGGTGCTGCCGGTTGCCTATGCCACCAGTGCGACGACGGAATCCACGGTGCTCGTGGGGATCGGCGCCGTTGCGTTGCTCACGGTCGCCTGGTCGGCGCGGACAGGTTCCGCACTCAGCCGTTGGCTGCTGTCCGTCGTCCTCGTTCGCGTCATGTTCGATGCCTCGTTGTGGCGCAGCCCCCGGTACTCCCTGGACTGGCTGCTCACCCGCTCCTTCGGTCTGGTGTCCACGATCGTCTTGCTCTCGGTGCTGCTCAATGAGATCACGCGCCTGGGTGCCGCCACCCGGGCCGAGGCCGATCACGACCCGCTCACCGGGGCCTTGACGCGCACCGCCTTCATGCGCGGCCTCTCCGTGCACCTGTTGGGTTCGGAGACGGATCGCCGGACGTCCGGCGTCATCTTCGTCGACATCGACCAGTTCCGCTTGGTGAATGACTCCATAGGGGATGCGGCGGGCGATGCCTTCCTCGTCGAGTGCGTGAAGCGGCTGCGGCCCTTCTCCCCCGGTGGGGAGATGGTGGCGCGCGTCGGCGGTGATGAGTTCGCCCTGCTCACGCACGCGGCTGACGCGAACCGCCTGCTCCTGCGCAGCCTGGAGATCGCCTCCGTGCTCGGTCGGCCCTTCGACGTCGACGAGGTGCAGGTGTCCGGCGCGGCATCGGTGGGATGCGTGCTCCTGGAAGCGGTCGATGGGGCCGAGGAGGCACTACGCCGTGCCCTGGTCGCCGTGCGCGCCGCCAAGGATGCAGGTGGCGAGACGGCCCGGGCCTACTCCCCCGAGCTCGACGTCGCCACCTCGTCCGACCTGGCCTGGCGCAAGCGACTCGCGGCAGCCCTGCGCAAGGAGCAGTTCGACAACGACTACCAACCCATCATCGACACGCGCACCGGCCAGGTGGTGGGCGTGGAGGCACTGGTGCGCCTGGTCGATGACGGCACGCGGGTATCGGCGGGTCGCTTCATCGAGCACGCAGAGGCGTCCGGCCAGATCGTGGGCATCGGTCGGGTCTCCTTGCAGCGACTGCTCGCCGACCTCCCGCGCCTCATCGGAGCCGACCCGACACACCGGCTACGGGTCAACTTCAACCTGTCCGTCCTGCAACTGCGTGATCCCATGTTGGTGCGCCTGCTTCTGCAACCGTTGTTCAGCCAGCACCGCTCGAACCTCGTCATCGAGGTCACCGAGTCGCATGAGCTCTCGGGCTCATCCGCCGCGCATGAGAACCTCATGAAGCTCATTGCCAGTGGCTATGGCGTCGGCATCGATGACTTCGGGGCCGGTTACTCCAACTTCACGGTGCTCGAGGAGATGGGCAAGGAGCTCATCAAATTGGATCGCGACCTGATCGTGCGCGCGGGCCGCGGGGAATCCGGCAGCCGCAGTGTCATGGCCGCCGCGGTGGCTGTTGCCGCCACGCTCTCCAGCACCGTCCTGGCGGAGGGCATCGAGACCGACGGCGAGGCCGAGGTCGTGGAGAGCCTCGGTATCCACATCGTGCAGGGCTATCGATACGCCATGCCGATGCAGCTCAACGAAGTGGTGAAGATGATCGCGCGCAGCTACCAGGTGAGCGTCAACTGACCTTCTGCCGTCGACGATCCTCGCCGGCGATGCGCGGGTGCGGACGGCCGTCATGCATGAGCCGGCATCGCGATGAGTCCGCGTTCCGGACCTGCGTTCGATGCCACCCGGCTACGCCGAATCGAACCGTTCGTTGCGGGTTCGTTACCGATCACTGAACCGATTCGAAAAAGGCGAAAATTGATGAACGAAATCTCGTGCTCTCTCGGACCTCCCCTGCCATAATGCCCATATGACGTGGCGGCGGGGTACACGGAGTGCGGGCGATCGCGGGGCCATTGTCATGCTCCTCGCCATCCTCGCCGGCACCGGCGCGCTGGCCGCACTGGTGGCAATCGGCGTGGATATGGGGCGCTTCTACGGCGCACGCGAGCATGTGGCGCGAGCCGTCCGTTCTGACGCTCAGGCCCTCGGTGAGCAGTGCTTCAAGCGATTCACCGGGACCGGGCCCCTATGCACCTCCGCGCAGTCCTTGTATGAGGCGGCAGTCGCGTCCGCCAATGCGGACGGTGGCCTCGAGCGCGTGGTGGCAGTCTGCGTAGACACCTCGACTGCGCCCGCGCGCCTCGCGGGGACGGCCTCCGACGATCTCACCGCCAGTTGCTGGGGCGCTACGGGGGCTTCGGACCCCAACGTCGGCGTGGCCAAACCGTCGACCTCCGCTATCTGCCTGAACAAGGTGAGGCCATACGTTCGGGTGGTCCTGCAAGCCGCCCAGCCAGTACGGGCGTTCATGCCGGTCATGGGAGACAAGACCTACTCGGATTGTGGTCAGGCGACGTGGCTGAACGCGTACCTGGGGAGCACCGTGACGCCCTTCGTGGCGCCCGCATGGCAATGGGACACGAGTGGCACTTCCGTCCTGATGAGCGAGGCGACATCCGAAGGCGGCGGTGGTGGGTCGCGTACGGTGACCTCC
>DAHWFQ010000107.1:0-11489 GCA_027324895.1 Actinomycetota bacterium
GAGCGGATGGTGCCGAGCAGCTTGTCCGGCTCGGTGGTCGCAAACACGAAGCGCAGGTGCTCCGGCGGCTCCTCCACCAGCTTGAGGAGGGCGTTCGCCGCCTCGGTGGTGAGCTGGTGCGCCTCGTCGATGATGTAGATCTTGAACCGTGACGACGCCGGCGCGTAGACCGCCTTCTCACGCAGTTCACGGGCCTGGTCGATGCCCCGGTTGCTGGCAGCGTCCAGCTCGATGACGTCCATCGAGCCCGGCCCGTTGGGCGCGAGTTCGACGCAGCTCTGGCAGACGCCGCAGGGTTCGGGGGTGGGGCCCTGCGCGCAGTTCAACGAACGGGCCAAGATGCGCGCACTCGAGGTCTTGCCGCAGCCGCGAGGGCCTGAGAACAGGTAGGCATGATGGGCGCGGTTGGCCGCCAGGGCCCGCATGAGGGGCACGGTGACGTGATCCTGACCGATGAGGTCCGCGAATCGCCCTGGACGATATGTGCGATAGAGGGCGAGCGACATGTGCCCGAGGGTAGTCGTCGGGACCGACAGCAGCACTTCGCCCGCTCACGGCCTCCCACCGTTCGAACGTCCGCCGACATCGCCAACAGCAAGGACGGCGCATACCGCTTGAAGAGCCGGGGCCCAAAGAGCATCCCCGCCGCCAAGAACACCGACTGCTCGGGAGTGCGTCAGTCCTCAATCGGCGTAGGCGGGGTCCAGGTTCCGTCGGCATCGACAGGAGCCGGTGGCATCGGCGCTGCCAGGTCAGCACAATCGGTGAGAAGTCGCCCCGGAACGCACGAAACTCCCCGCGAGAACCTCTCAGAGGCTCCCATCGGGGAGTTTCGCAACGTGGATCCCTACAGTTTCGCAAGGACCCCTTGGCGGTGACGGTGGGATTTGAACCCACGGTGAGCTTTCACCCACACACGCTTTCGAGGCGTGCTCCTTAGGCCACTCGGACACATCACCGCGCCGAACAATAGCGGAGGAGCGTGCGGGGCAAGAATCCCGTTGGCTCAGAACGTGGGGCAGCCCTTGCCGGACGCCTGCGCCGAGGGGATGGCCAGGATGGCGCTCACCTGCTGGTCCGGTGCCAGTTGGCCGAAGGAGTCGCCGATGATGAGGTCGACAGAGCCGTCGTTGGGTTTCTTGGTGGGATCGACCTTCGCGACGCCACCCGGCACATAGGCGGCAAGACGGTCCGCCGCCGGACGGTGACCGGCCGCGTAGCGGATCTCGGCGATGCCCTTGATGTTGGCCGAGGAGGAGCCGACGATGCCGTTCTTGAAGCCACGGGTGCGAAGGTCGACGGCGGTGATCGCGGCCAGGCCCACCCGCTTGGTGGCGTTGTACACGTTGACCGTGATCGCACTGGGATGGGGAAGCACCTTGGCGGGGATGACCTGGATGAAGGTGCAGTCACTCTTCGTGTTCACCACGCGCGCACCCGGTTTCACGAGCCATGCGGCGCCGAAGCCGATGGCGAACACGAGCAGGAAGGGCAGCACGGCCTTCAGGCGATCTCGGCGACGCACCCGGTACTGGTAGGAACTGAGATGGGGCCGAGCCGAGTAGGTCACCGGGCCTCCACTTCGTTCAAGAGCAGTGGCGGAGGATGCGGGATTCGAACCCGCGAGGCGTTTCCACCAACACGCTTTCCAAGCGTGCGCACTAGGCCACTATGCGAATCCTCCGGCGCGAAGGTTACCGGGCCGAACGACGGCGCCGAAATCGTCCGTCCTCGCGGCCGCCTCGCCGTTGGTGCTCGGGCGCGGGCAGGACAGGCGCCGGGGCAGCCCAGCAGGTCAGCGACCTACAATTGGCGCAGCCCCCCATGCGGTGGCATCACGCCCAATCCCCCCAGGGCCGGAAGGCAGCAAGGGTAAGCGTGCTCTGGCAGGTGCATGGGGGGCCCTTTTGTGGCCGCGGCCGGTGGGCGCCGCGGGGGACGAGACCGGATGCGCATTCTCGAAGGACGTCGTCACCGAGGATCCGACCCTGTCCGGGGCCCTCGGTTGGGGTGCGGGACACCTCACGCGTCTCTTGCGATCACTCCGCTCGATGAACGGCGAATGCGACGGGTTCCGCGTCAGGCAGCGGTGTTTGCCTGAACCAGCAGCTGGGTGGACGTGAAGCGTCCACTCACCACTGGCGGTTGTCGCGCCCCAGCAGTCGACGTCGACGCAGCCGTGCCGTCAACGCGACGGCCGCCGCGCGGCGCTCGGCTGCGAAGGCCAGGGCGATGGGGTCGCGGACCTCACTCGCGTCGACGCCCAGGCGACGCAGGATGAAGTCGGCCAACTCCGGGTTGCGAGCGAGGGCAGGGCCATGCATGTAGGTGCCTATGACATTGTCCGTCACCACACCGTCCACCCCGCCGATGCCATTGCCGTTGCCCAGCGTGACGACACCGAGGGCGCTTGCCCCCTCGCGCAGTTCGGTGACGCCACGGTGGTTCTCGAATCCGGTGAGCGTGGTGCCGATCAGCGCGGACGTCATGGCGATCTCGCCGATGAGCCGGCGCTCGCCACGACGCGTCGTCAAGGGGAGCAAGGACAACCCCGCCACCGCCTCACCGTTCGAGCCGGGGAACACATCACCCAGGATCTGCAGGCCCGCACAGATGGCCAGCACTTGCGCGCCTCGCCCCATGGCCGCCGCCAGCGCCGCGGCGCCCTGCCCTCGCAGCGCCCCCACGCAGGCGATCTGGGCCACGTCCTCGCCCCCGCCGATGCAGTAGAGGTCGGCATCATCCGGTAGGTCCGCAGTGTGGGCGACGGGGTGCACCACGGCCTCCACGCCCGCGAGACGTGCGCGGTGCGCCAGGACCTCGGCGTTGCCCCCGTCGCCGTAGGTGCCCATGAGCTCGGGATGGACGACCACGATGTCGATGCGCTTCATGACGCCACCGCGATGTAGGCGGTGTACGACATGAGCACCGTGACCGTGGCCGGGCCCGGGGGCAGCTCGGCCACCGCCTGCTCGAGGTCGGGCGCCACCCCGTGCGGCATGCCAGCGGTCGCGATGCGGTAGCTCGCGTCCAACCGACGATCGCCGGTGACGACGACCGGATGCCCGCCCAAGGGCGTGTAGTCGATGTCCCACAGCCAGGAGGTGTCCCGGCCGTCCACGCCGCGCGCGTTGACCGCAAGGATCACCGGGCCCTCGGGCAGGTGCTGCAGGGCCTCGGTCCAGGAGGCGGGGTTCTTCACCAGCCGCAGCCGCAACTCGCGGCCGCCCAGTTGCAGCGTGGCTATGCGATCACGGGTGACGTCGGACGGCGGATCGGCAACGCCCAGGAAGCGGGCGGCGGCACGGGCCAGCGCTGCATTGCGCGCGATCGCATCACCGGGCGCCTCCTGCACGGCCACCTCCAAGCCGCCCAGCCCGCACGACGCACAGTGGTATCGCGGGGGCTCCCAGGTGAGCGGGTGCGAGCAGCCTGGGCAGCAGGCGGCGTCGATGTGCTCCCGGTACTCGAAGCCGATGCGGGTCGTGAGCGCGTGCGCCTGCGTGACGTAGGCCAGGAAGGGGTCCTCGTAGTCGATGATCGCCTGCACCTCGGGATGGCCGTCGAGGGCGTGGCGCCAGCGATTGGCGATGACGCGCACCTCCTGCGTGCGATGCAGTTGGTCCCGACTGAGATTGAGCAGCACGAGCAGGGTGGGCCGCAGCGCATCCATCATCATCGGCAGGTGCATCTCGTCCACTTCGAGCACCACCAGCGGGGTGCGCGGCCGAGCGGCGAGCGCCGACACCACACCACCGGTGAGATTGGCGCCGGAGTCATTGGAGGCGATGGGGCCCAGCGGTGCGAGCAGTGACACCAGGAGCGATGTCGTCGAGGTCTTGCCGTTGGTGCCGCTCACCAACACCACTCGCCGGCCCTCTGCCAGCTCGTGCAGCGCACCCGGCGCGACGGCCAGCAGCACCCGCCCCTTGATGGCTACGCCCCGGCCGCGACCGAGCAGCCGGGAGGCCAGGCCCGCGGCATCGGCAGCGAGCATGCCGAGGCGCAGGCGGAGCGTCATGCCAGCAGTCTAGGAAGCGGACCAACCGCCACGGGCATCGCAGGGCGGCCGCGCCCCCGGGCACGCGGTGGACGTGGCACCGGTCCGCCGCTGAGGAGCAGGAGTCCGCGCTCAGCGGGCCAGGCGATCGAGCAGGCGGGAGGCCGCGTACATCATGGCGCCAGCGGCCAGCAGCAGCACGGCGAAGTCGCGCAGCAGGTTGCTGGGGGAACCGACGAGCAGGTCGCGGAGGGCACCGACCTCGTAGCTCAGCGGATTGATGTTGCTGAGCACGCGCAGCCATGTCGGCATCAGGGCGAGTGGGTACAGGGCATTGGACGCGAAGAACAGCGGCATGGTGATCGCCTGCCCAATGCCCATGAGCCGATCGCGTGACCGCACGAGGCCGGCAATGGTCATGGAAAGGCACGAGAAGAACGCGGTGCCCAGGGTCACGACCAGCACGACCCCCAGCAGGTGCAACGGGTTGTACCTGAGGTGGACGCCGAGCATCGCCGCCACGACGAGCACGACGAGCACCTGCGCCAGCGCTCGAACGGTGGCAGCGAACGACTTCCCCGCCACCAGCGCGATGCGGGGCGTCGGCGTTACCAGCAACTTCGCGAGGATGCCGGCGTCGCGTTCCCAGATGATCTGGATCCCGTAGAAGATGGCGATGAACATGCCCGACTGGGCGATGATCCCGGGTGCCATGTAGTCGAGGTAGGGCTGCGAACCGGTGGGGATGGCGTGGATGCGGCTGAAGGTCTGGCCGAAGATGACGAGCCACAGGATGGGCTGTATCGAGCGTGTGACGAGTTCCGTCCGGTCATGACGGAGCTTCTGCATCTCGACCACGCAGAAGGTGAGGACACGCGATGGGAGCATGCGCCAGGATGGCGGCAGCCCCTGCTGTCGATCTTCAGCCGACACGACGTGCGGTGCGGCGGATGGTGCGGACACTGGCGATGCCTCCTTCCGACTCGGTGGATTGGCTCAGGCTGTCACCCGTGTAGTGGCGGAACACATCGTCGAGCGACGCCTCCGGGCCGAGCACCGACTTCAGTTGCTGCGGTTGGCCCTCGGCCCGCAGGCGACCGCGGTGCAGCAGGACGATGCGGTCGCACAGTTCATCGGCCTCCTGCATGTAGTGCGTTGTGAGCAGGACGCTCATGCCGTACTCATCCCGCATGTGACGTACGCGGTCCCAGACGCCATCGCGCGCGACCGGATCAAGTCCCACGGTGGGCTCGTCGAGGATGAGCAGCGCAGGTCGGTTCACGAGCGCCTGTGCCAGTTCCAGCCTGCGGATCATGCCGCCCGAGTAGGTGCCGGCGAGCCGGTCCGCGGACTCCGAGAGGTCCATCGCAGCGAGGACCTCGTCCACGCGTGCACTGCGTTGGCGACGCGGTACGTCGAACAGCCGCGCGAAGAGGCCCACGTTCTCCCGTCCGGTGAGTGCGGCTTCGATGGAAAGCTGTTGCGGCACATAGCCGATGAGCCTCCGTACGGTGATGGATGCGTGCGCCACGTCATGACCGAAGACCTCCACATGCCCCTGTTGCACCGGCAGCAGGGTGTTGAGGACGCGGATCGTGGTCGTCTTGCCAGCCCCATTCGGACCGAGCAGCCCGACGATCTGTCCGTGCTCCACGCGCAGATCCAGGTCGTCGACCGCAACTTGATCGCCGAAACGATGCGTGAGGCCCCTGCAGTCGACGGCTATCGCAGTGACACTCATGCCGACACCCCCTGCGCTGCCCGCAGGTGCCCGACGAGGCTCGACAGCGCAGGCAGTGCCGCTTGGATCTGCTCCCGCTCCGAAGGGGACAGGGCTGCCAGTCCGTCGGCTACGACGACTCCCCGACGGTCCCGCCACTGCTCCACATCCCGTCTGGCCTGCGGGGCCAGGTTCAGGCGGGCGACCCGACGATCGTCGTCTCCCATCGCGCGCACGAGCATGCCGGCATCGGTGAGCCTGCGCACCAGCATCGACACCGAGTTCGCGGCCAACCCGAGAGCGGCAGCCGCTTCGTTGACGGAGATCGACGGTTGCCGGCGCACCAGTCTGATGAGCTCGACCTCGGAGGCGCGCAACTCGGCCTCGGGCCAGGGGCGGCCGACGGTCCCCCGCACCTGACGGCGCAGGGAACCCATGGTCTCCAGGAGATCCTCAGCCAATCGCAGATCTGCTGACGTCATGCGCCGATATTACCTCGCATTGCGAGATAATTCCTCGCCGTTGTCCCGCGGCTGCACTTGGCGGTACGACGGATGGCGCGGGAGCCCCACCGGGAACGCGCGTGCCGCCGCCAGTTCGCCGACTGCGGCCGAACTCCTGCAGGAGAGCTGCTACTGCCCCAACCAGCCGATGACATGGTCCAGCGAGTACCGACCGGCACCGATGAGGGCGACACCGACGGCTACCGCGAGGATGGAGACGGTGTACTCGGCGCCACCATTGAGGATCCAGAAGCCCTGCTTGCCGGTGACGGTGAAGGTCGCACCCACCATGACGGCGGCCATGATGACGCCGGCGATCGGCGTGGCGAAGCCGGCCGCGAAGGCCAGGCCACTCACCAGCTCGCCCAACGCGGCCAGGAAGGCCATGGGGAGCCCCGGCTTCACACCGAGCGACTCGAACATGGCGGCCGCGCCCTTGAGGCCGGGGCCTCCGAACCAGCCAAGCAGCTTCTGCGAGCCGTGGGCGGCGAAGGTCAGGCCGAACATCAGACGAATCAGGAGCAGCCCGGTGGCCGTCATGATCACACCTCCAAGTGCGTGGGCCACCATAATAGTTCAAGTTTTGATTACCTGGCGCAACGATGCCCGCTCCCCGAGCCCGGAACCCTGCGCCCACGCAGTGGAGCCGCGCTCCCGCCCGGCCGGTACGCGTCAGGCCAGGGCCCGGCGCACCGCAGGCAGCACCTCGGTGGCCAGCAACTCGATCGATGCCGCGGCCTCCGCGAAGGGCAGGCCGCCCAGCCCGATCTGGGCGAGGAAGCGGGTATGCCCGAGGATCTCGTGCTCCCACAGGATCTTCTCGGTGACCTCCTGCACGCTGCCGGCGAACAGCGCACCACGCGGTGCTGCCCAGGCGTCGAAGGCATCACGGGGTAGCGCGACACCGCGTGCGGAGGGCATGTTCATGCCGATGTATCGGGAGTAGTACGGGTAGAAGGTGTCGCGTGCAGCCTGCGTGGTGCTACCCACGTGGAAGTGGCTCGTCACCCCCAGGCGCAGGGCCGTCGCATGATGGCCGGCAGCGGCACCGGTCTCCCGGTAGTACCGCGCGAGCGGCACGAAGCCCTCCGGTTTCCCCAGGATGGCGAAGTAGGTCGGGAGGGCGAGGCGTCCGGCTCGGGCAACGCTCGCCGGAGTCCCCCCGACGGCGATCCACACCGGAAGTTGCGACTGCACCGGGCGCGGGTAGACACCGACGTCCTGGAGTGATGGTCGATGACGCCCCTGCCAGGTCACGCGCTCCGAGGAGTTCAGCCGCAGCAGCAGATCGAGCTTCTCCTCGAAGAGCTCGTCGTAGTCCGAGAGATCATGGCCGAAGAGTGGGAACGACTCCGTGTACGCACCGCGGCCGGCGGTGATCTCCGCACGGCCGTCCGAGATGAGGTCGACGGCCGTGAAGTCCTCGAACACCTTCACCGGATCGGACGTCGACAGCACGGTGACGGTGCTCGTGAGCCGGATGCGAGTGGTGGCCTCGGCGATGGCCGCCAGGACGACGGCCGGTGAGGCGATGGAGAAGTCGGGGCGATGGTGCTCGCCCACGCCGAAGACGTCGAGGCCCGCCTGGTCGGCGATCCTGGCCAGTTCGATGAATTCGCGGAGGCGTCGGGCCGGCGGCAGCAACGCTCCCGTCGCGGCATCCGCCGTGAGCTCACCGAAGGTGAAGAGGCCGATCTCGAACTGCTGCCTGTCCGCTGCTTCCGTCATGCCCACGACATTAGTTGTAGTTTCAACTAAATGCAACCGGGGTTGACGGAATGCCCACGACGCCGGACGCGGTCAGCGGTGCTGCGCGAAGAAGTCCTTGAGCAGCTTGGCGGACTCGTCTGCGAGCACGCCGGCGACGACTTCCGCGCGGTGGTTGAGGCGGCGATCACGCACCACGTCCCACAGCGAACCGACGGCGCCCGCCTTGTCGTCCGTTGCGCCGAAGACGAGCCGCGCGATGCGCGCGTTGACGATGGCGCCCGCACACATCGTGCAGGGCTCCAGGGTGACCACCAGCGTGCAGCTCTCGAGCCGCCACTCGCCCTGGGCCTCCGCTGCGGCACGCAGGGCCACCACTTCGGCATGCGCGCTCGGGTCGCCGGTCGCCTCCCGCGCATTGTGTCCGCGCCCGATGATGCGGCCCGAGGCGTCGAGGACGACCGCGCCGATCGGCACGTCATCGCCGGAAAGCCCTGCTTCCGCAAGGGCTTCGCGCATCGCCAACTCGTCCGCTGCTGCAGGCTTCACGGACACATTGTGGCGCCTTGGATCGAGGGGCGGGGCATGGCCTTGTGCCCAAGCAAGTGCGCCAACGCGCCCCTTAGGCTTTGCGCATGCGCACCCACGTTGCCGATCACCCGCTCATCGCCCACAAGCTCACGGCCCTGCGTGACGAGCAGACCTCCTCGCCCGAATTCCGCCGCCTGGCCGACGAACTGGTGACGCTGCTCGCCTACGAGGCCACGCGTCACATCCGCGTCGAGCCGGTGACGGTGCGCACGCCGGTCGCCGTGACGCAGGGTGTGGCCATCGCCGACCCCAAGCCGCTGGTCGTGCCGATCCTGCGTGCGGGCCTGGGCATGCTCGAGGGCATGATGCGGCTCCTGCCGAACGCCGAGGTGGGCTTCCTCGGCATGGTGCGCGACGAGGAATCACTGCTGGCGTCGGTGTACGCGGAACGCATCCCCAAGGACATCGCTGGCCGCCAGGTGTTCATGCTCGACCCCATGCTCGCCACGGGGGGCACGCTCATCGCGGCCATCCGCATGATGCTGGCGCGCGGCGCAACCGACGTCACCGCCATCTGCCTGCTCGCCGCGCCCGAGGGATTGGCAAGCGTCGACACAGCCTTCGAGGGAGCCGTGAACGTCACCATCGTCACCGCTGGCCTGGATGAGCGCCTGAATGAGAAGGGCTACATCGTGCCCGGGCTGGGCGATGCGGGTGACCGCCTCTACGGCACGGTCTGAGCGGGCCTGACCGCGCTGCGTGTACCGGTGGGGAGAGCGCGCCCGCTGGACCCGCCTCGCGCAAGCGGACGTATGCGCCCGCATGTCGCTCACTCGGCCAGGAAGTTCTGGAACTGCCAGGGATCCTCGTCGAGCTCCAGGCCGTCCCACTTCGCAAAGAGGTCGTGGCGGTGCTTGAGTGGCGTCCAGTCGACGGCCGCGGAGCGGAAGTCGCCGAGGTAGGGCATGGCCACGGCCAAGACCTCCTGCCAGGGCAGGTCATCGGGCACGCACAGGCCCTGCTCGGGATGGTTGATCGCGTACAGGGAAGCCCCCAGCACTGCTGCGGCCACCTGCAGGGTCGTGGCACTCTGATGCGGCGCGTGTGAGCGAGCCTCATCGATGGAGAGCATCGAGCCCGTCCACCAGGCATCGAGCGGATGTCCCATGACGAGCACACCGAGTCGATCCTCGCCGCGGATGATCTCGTCGTTCATGATGCGCTCGCGCTCGGGGTAGGCCCAGTTGTTGGCCTGGCACTCCCGCATGGAGACGACGGCCTCATTGCTCGGGCAGTAGGCGTAGTGGCAGGTGGGACGGTAGATCCCGCGGCCCTGATCGTCACGCACGGTGAGGTGGTCGGTGATCGTGTAGGCCTCGCCGTGTCGGATGACCATGCCGTTGATCTCGTGGTCAGGCACCCAGGAGCGGACCCAAAGGGTGGCACCGGGTTGCGCGACGCAGATCTGTGTATCCGACGTGGTGTGCCGAATCCCCTTTGCCGGCAACCGCTTCTCATGCGTGCCCCAGCCCAGTTCGGCCGGGGCCACCCCCTCCTCGTGGAATCCCGCCACACTCCACGTGTTGACGAACTCGCCGACGTGCTTGGGCTGGTCGGTGACCTGGGTGTCCCGTTCGGAGATGTGGATCACCTTCACGCCGAGGTGCATGGCCAGCTGCGCGAAGTCGTTGTCCGCGAGCGCCGCGAGCACCGGCTCCCGCGCAGCGCCGAGGAGATCGCGCTGCAGGCACTCCGACGCGATGTCGATGAGCGCCCGCTTCACGAAGTGTGAGACGAGTCCGGGGTTGGCCCCGTGCTCGACCACCGCCGTCGGCCCCACACTCGCCCAATCGGCACGCATGGCCTGCAGGCGCTGATGCCGAACCAGCAGCGTCCGCTCGAGGGGATGGCGCTCCTCGGCGCCCTCGTACGGATCCCACTCCTCGACCGACGTGTTCACGTAGAGCACGCCGTGCTCATGGCACCAGCCGATGATGGCGTTGGCGTCGATGTTCCACGCCAGATCGACGAGCAGGTCGCCCGCGGAGAGTTGCCGGGAGAGCACCTGGTCGAGGTTGTCACGTTCGATGCGCTCGAACAGGAAATGCGCGCCGCGGTGCAGGGGTTCCTCGAAGCGTGCTCGCACGTCCTCGAAGTCCATGATCGTGAGCTGCTGCGGCAGCGCGAGCACGTGATCGAGCAGGAGCGGCACGAAGCACTGCGACACCGAACCGCCGCCGAGGACGAGGACCCGACCCGTGAACAGACCTGCCAACTGCAACCCACCTGACCGCTGAACCGTGACGAGATCAGTGTAAAGGCCCGGGGCGGGGGGCGAAGTGCGTCAGCCCCCGAGGCCGAGCAGGCGCAGGAGCCCGTACACCAGGGCGGCGGCGGCGGCCGCGCAGGGCAAGGTGAGGACCCAGGCGCCCACGATGTTGCCTACGACTCCCCAGCGCACCCACTTCCGACCCCGGGTGGCCCCCGCGCCGAGGATGGAGGAGGTGATCGTGTGGGTAGTGGAGATGGGGGCGGCGAACTTGAGCGCCATGACGTAGAGCACGAAGGAGGCGACCGCTTGCGAACCGGTGCTACGAATGGGATCCATCTCGATCATCTTCGAGCCCAGCGTCTTCATGATGCGCCAACCGCCGGCGTAGGTTCCCGCGGCGATGGCGGCCGCGCAGGCGAACTTGACCCAGTTCGGCACCGCGCCGCCGACGTTGTAGCCGCCGACCACCAGGGCGAGCGTGATCACGCCCATGCTCTTCTGGGCGTCCTGCAGGCCGTGGCCCAGGGACATCGCGCCCGCCGCCACCACCTGGCCCCGACGGAAGGGCTTGCCGACGCTGGCGCGGTGGGAGTTGCGGAACAGCCACTGCAGGATCAGGACGAGGAGGTAGGACAAGGAGAAGCCGACGATCGGCGAGACCACCATGGGGATGATGACCTTCTGCGCGACACCGCTCCATTGCACCAACTGGGACGAGGCCAGCGCCGCGCCGACCAACCCGCCGATGAGGGCGTG
>DAHWFQ010000060.1:0-4749 GCA_027324895.1 Actinomycetota bacterium
GGGTGTCGGATGCCTCTGGGCCTCGCGTGCCCTGCTGGATGCCATGCCGCCGTTCCTCACCGGCGGTTCAATGATCGAGACCGTCCGCATGGAAGGCACGACCTTCGCCAAGCCACCGCAGAAGTTCGAGGCGGGCGTGCCGAACATGGCGCAGGCCGTGGGGCTGGCCGCGGCCGTCCGCTACCTGGAGCACGTCGGCATGGACCGCATCCTCACGCACGAGCACATGCTCGCCGAAGCGGCGCTGGCCGCGCTCGAGGAGATCAAGGGGGTGCGCATCATCGGGCCCGCGAGCAACATCGATCGCGGTTCTGCGGTCTCCTTCACCGTCGAGGACATCCATCCGCACGACGTCGGCCAGGTCCTCGATGCCAACGGAGTCGCGGTCCGCGTCGGGCACCACTGCGCCTGGCCCGCCTGCCGTCGCTATGGCGTCCCCGCCACCACCCGCGCCACCTTTTACCTGTACAACGACCTCTCCGACGTGTCCTCACTCGCAGCGGGCGTGCGTGACGCACAACGTTTCTTCGGGACCGCATGATGCAGCTCGAGTCCATGTACCAACAGATCATCCTCGATCACTACAAGCACCCCCAGGGGAAGGGGCTGCGCGAGCCCTTCCTGAGCGAGGTCCACCATGTGAATCCGACCTGCGGCGACGAGATCACGCTCCGCGTCGATGGCAGCGAGGCGGCGGGCTTCCACATCTCCTACGAGAACCAGGGCTGCTCGATCTCGCAGGCCAGCGCCTCGATCATGTTCGAACTCATCGATGGCAAGCCGTACGCACAGGCCATGGAAGTGGCCGATGCCTTCATGCAGATGATGCAGTCCCAGGGTGCGGGGGAGCCGAATGAGGAATTACTCGAGGATGCTTCTGCGTTCCACGGAGTGGCGAAGTTCCCGGCCCGCGTGAAGTGCGCGTTGCTGGGTTGGATGGCATACAAGGACGCGGCGTCCGCGGCGATAGCCCGGGCCCACGCCGCGGGTCGAGAGGAAGGTCAGCGATGACGGAAACCATGCACCCCGTCGACCTCGTGGAGCTGATGAAGGACGTCGTCGATCCGGAACTCGGCATCAACGTGGTCGACCTCGGTCTGGTCTACGGCGTCCATGTCGATGACGAGAACATTGCGACCATCGACATGACCCTCACCTCCGCTGCCTGCCCGCTCACCGACGTCATCGAGGACCAGACGCGGGCCGCGCTCGACGGCCATGTGTCGGACTTCCACATCAACTGGGTCTGGATGCCACCGTGGGGTCCGGAGAAGATCACCGCCGACGGTCGCGACATGATGCGAGCGCTCGGTTTCAACATCTGACCTGATCTGCCGACGGCTCCTCAGTTCACGGAATGGACGGCATATTCCGTGAACTGGGGAGCCGTCGGCGGTCCGACATGGATTGCGTAGGCTCTGCTGGTGATTGCGGTTCAGGACCTGGAATTGCGCGTAGGCGCACGGCTCCTGCTTTCCGAGGTGAACCTGCGTGTCGCTGCCGGCGATCGCGTCGGCCTCGTCGGGCGCAATGGCGCCGGGAAGACCACGCTCACCAAGGTCCTCGCGGGCGAGGGACAGGCGACTTCCGGCACGGTCACGCGCAGTGGCACGGTGGGCTACCTGCCCCAGGATCCGCGCACCGGTGACCTCGACGTGCTGGCACGCGATCGCATCCTCTCCGCCCGAGGCCTCGATGAGACCGAACGTCGGTTGCGCGCCGCCGAGCACGCCATGGCGACCTCCGCGGACACCGAGCGGGCCATGCGCCGCTATGCCAGCGCCGAGGCCGACTTCATGGCTGCCGGTGGCTACGCCGCAGAATCGGAGGCAGCCGCCATCGCCTCCAGCCTGGGCCTGCCCAACCGGGTCATGGCACAGACGCTCGACACCCTCTCCCGCGGGCAGCGTCGGCGCGTCGAGCTTGCTCGGATTCTGTTCAGTGGGGCCGAGACCCTGTTGCTGGACGAGCCCACCAACCACCTGGACGCGGACTCCATCGCCTGGCTGCGTGACTACCTCGTCAAGTACTCGGGCGGCCTGATCGTCATCAGCCACGACGTGAACCTGGTGGAGACGGTCGTGAACAAGGTCTTCTACCTCGACGCCAATCGCTGCGTGATCGACGTCTACAACATGGGATGGAAGGCCTACCTCAAGCAGCGCGAGGATGATGAGCGCCGGCGCCGCCGCGAGCGAGCCAACGCCGAGAAGCAGGCGGCGATCCTGCATGCGCAGGCGGACAAGTTGCGGGCCAAGGCCACCAAGGCGACGGCCGCGCACGTGATGGAGAAGCGCGCGGACAAGCTGCTCGGTGGGCTCGAGGAGGAGCGTCGATCCGACAAGGTGGCGAAGCTGCGCTTCCCCAAGCCTGCGGCCTGCGGCAAGACACCGCTGGCCGCCCAGGGCCTCTCGAAGTCCTACGGCTCACTCGAGGTGTTCACCGACGTCGACCTGGCGATCGACCGTGGGAGTCGCGTCGTCATCCTGGGGCTGAACGGTGCCGGCAAGACGACCCTGCTGCGCATCCTCGCCGGCGTGGATCCCGCGGACACCGGGGAGGTGCAGCCGGGGCATGGCCTCAAGCTCGCGTACTACGCGCAGGAGCACGAGACCCTCGAAGGCGAGCGCACGGTGCTCGAGAACATGCAGGCCGCCGCGCAGGACATGCCGGAGACCGAGGTGCGCAAGATCCTCGGCTCATTCCTGTTCAGTGGCGACGACGTGTTCAAACCCGCCGGCGTCCTCAGTGGAGGCGAGAAGACCCGACTGGCCCTGGCCACACTCGTGGTCTCGAGCGCCAATGTCCTGCTGCTCGACGAGCCGACGAACAACCTCGATCCGGCCTCACGCGAGGAGATCCTCAAGGCCCTCGCGGGTTATGAGGGTGCCATCGTGATGGTCACCCACGATGAGGGTGCGGTCCACGCGCTGAGCCCTGAGCGTGTCCTGCTCCTGCCTGACGGCGTCGAGGACTTCTGGTCCGCCGACTACGCGGACCTGGTGGCGCTCGCATGAGCGGCATGGGACAGGGCCCAGCGGGCGCCGGCTGGATGCAGTTGCGCTCGTTCACCCGGGACCGCAGTGTCGGCGAGCAGCACCTCAAGCCGGGCACCACCCGCCGCGTCATCGCCTATGCCGCCCCCTACCGAGGCCGCATCCTCAGCGTGCTCGCGTTGCTCATCGTCGATGCAGTGCTCGTCGTCGTGCAGCCGCTGCTGATCCGGCGCATCATCGACGCGGGCGTGGCACTCCACGACCGGAGCACGGTGATCGACAACGCGTTGCTGCTCGGCCTCCTCGGCTTCTTCGACGTAGCCATCGGCCTGTCCGGACGCTGGCTCTTCGCGCGCATCGGCGAGGGACTCATCTACGACCTGCGCACCGAGGTGTTCGATCATGTGCAGCAGCAGTCCATAGCGTTCTTCACCCGCACGCAGACGGGCGCCCTGGTCTCGCGCCTCAACGGTGACGTGCTCGGCGCGCAGCAGGCATTCACATCGACCCTGAACGGGGTCATCGGCAATGTCGTGTCGCTGGCAGCGATCCTCGTCGCCATGTTCGCGCTCTCCTGGCGTATCACCCTCATGTCATTGGCACTGGTTCCGCTGTTCCTGCTGCCCGCGCGCTGGATCGGCGGCCGCATCGCCGCGCTGACCCGTGAGCAGTTCAACCTGAATGCGGACATGAGCACGTCCATGACCGAGCGCTTCAATGTGGCCGGAGCCATGCTCGTGAAGCTCTACGGGCATGCCCCGAGCGAGACCCAGGCCTTCGCGGCGAAGGCTGCGAGGGTCCGGGACACCGGGATCCGGATCGCCGTGTCCAATCGTGTCTTCTTCTCCGCGCTGACGCTCGTGGCCTCCATCGCCACCGCCCTCGCGTACGGCGTCGGGGGAACCGCGGCCATCGCGGGCACACTGACGGTCGGCACCCTGCTCGCCCTGGTGGCCCTGCTCGGTCGCCTCTATGGGCCACTGACGGCGCTCTCCAATGTGCGCGTCGACGTCATGACCGCGCTGGTCTCCTTCGAGCGCATCTTCGAGGTGCTCGACCTGCCGTCGCTCGTGCAGGACCCGTTGCAGCCCCAGCACCTTCCCTCAGGGTCGCTCGACATCACGTTCGAGCACGTCACCTTCCGCTACCCGCAGGCCGCGGATGTCTCATTGGCATCCCTGGAGGCCATTGCCCGGCAGGACACGATGGCGGAGCACACCGAAGTGCTGCACGACATCAGCTTCGCGGTCGCACCGGGCGCCATGGTGGCACTCGTCGGCCCCTCGGGTGCCGGCAAGACCACGACTGCGTCGCTCCTGCCCCGTCTCTACGACGTCTCCGAGGGTGCGATCCGCGTGGGCGGCGTCGATCTGCGCGCCCTGCCCCAGCAGGAGCTCCGCGATGCGATCGGCGTCGTCAGCCAGGAGGCGCACCTCTTCCATTACACCATCCGCACCAACCTGCTGTACGCGCGCCCCACGGCCAGCGATGCGGAGTTGCTGGCGGCGTTGGACCAGGCACAACTGGGGGAGTTCATCGCCAACCTCACGAACGGCCTCGACACCGTCGTGGGTGACCGCGGGCACCGCCTGAGCGGTGGCGAGAAGCAGCGCATGGCCATCGCGCGCGTGCTCCTCAAGCAGCCGCGGATCATCATCCTCGACGAGGCGACCGCGCATCTGGACTCCGAGTCCGAGGTCGCCGTGCAGCGCGCCCTCTCGCTGGCTCTGCAGGGCCGCACCGCCATCGTCAT
>DAHWFQ010000154.1:0-9271 GCA_027324895.1 Actinomycetota bacterium
CCGGCCCGAAGATCTCCTCGTGCGTACAGTCCGCGCCGACAGGCACGTCCACCAGCACGGTGGGTTCGATGAAGAAGCCCTCACCAGGGATCGCCTTGCCGCCGATGGCGGCATGTGCACCCTGCGCCTCGGCCTTCGCCAGATGCGCGAGGACCCGCTCGAAATGCGCGCGGGACACCACCGGGCCCAGTTCGATGTCGTCGCCCGCGGTCGGTTCACCGACGCGGTAGGTGGACACCTCCTGCACCAGCAGTTCGATGAATTCCGTGGCCACCGAAGCATGGACGAGTACGCGGCAGGCGGCACCGCACTCCTGTCCGGAATTCCAGTACCCGGCGTAGCGGACCCCCGCCGCGGCGGCCCTGAGGTCGGCATCCTGCATGACGACCACCGGTGCCTTCCCGCCGAGTTCAAGGTGCACTCGCTTCAGCGATTCGGCTGCCGCGCGAGCGACCGCCTTGCCACTGCCCACGGAACCCGTGAGCGCGATCATGTTGATGGCCGGGTGCTCGGCCAGACGCGCGCCCACCGTGGGTCCGTAGCCGGTCACGATGTTCACCAGGCCGGAAGGCAGGAGGTCTGCGATCAGTTCCGCCAGCTTGAGGGTCGACAACGGTGTCTGCTCCGAGGGCTTGAGCACACACGCGTTGCCAGCGGCGAGGATCGGGGCCAGCTTCCAGGCCGCCATGAGCAGTGGGTAGTTCCATGGGGTGACCACACCGATGACACCGAGGGGCTCACGCAGGATGATCGAGAGGTGGTCATCGACGAAGTCGGAGGCGGCCATTGACGTGGTCGAACGCAACGCACCGGCCATGAATCGGAAGACGTCCACCGTCTGGTCCACGTCAGCGCGCGCCACGAGCATGGGTTTGCCCGTGTTCGCAGCCTCCAGCCTGGCGAACAGCTCCGCATGCAGGGCAATGCGGTCGGCGATGGCAAGCAGGACCTCGGAGCGTCGTCGGGGGGTGTTGCGCGCCCAACCGGGCTGTGCCGAGACTGCCGCTTGCACTGCGACATCCACGTCGGCTGCACTGCCCTCCTCCACCTGGGCGATGACGGCGCCGGTTGCGGGGTTCACGACATCCATGCGCCGGCCGAGGATCCCCGGCACGAAGGCGCCCCCGATGAATTGACCGCACGGTGGCAGTTCCGCGGATTCGATGATGTTGCCCTCAGCACGGCGAACCGTGAACGCGTGGGTCGACAGCGTGGTCATGATGTGGGTCCTTTGCAATGGGGGTCAGAGCTTGGCGGCCAGGGCGAAGATATTGGCCCGTGCAGTGGCGTCGAGATCGAGGAATGGCTCGCGCGGAACGCCGGCATCGAATCCCACGGCCTGCATGGCCACCTTCACGGCGGCGATGAACGGCGCCGACATGATGGCGTCCATGACCGGAAAGAGGCGCGACCACTCCGCTTGCGCACGAGCGAGGTCGGCGGCGGCGATGGCGTTGTAGACGGACACGAGTTGTGGTGCCAGCGCATTGGCCGTACCGCACATCACTCCGGCAGCACCCTCGATGAGCGCCGCGAGCATCAGGCTGTCCCAGCCGACGAAGGTGGAGATGACGTCCCCGTGGTTGTGGATGAGTCGCCCCGCCTGCACCAAGTCCGCCGTCGTGTCCTTGATGTACCGGATGTTGTCGACTTCGCGCGCGAGCTCCCCGACGAACTCGGGCTCGAGCTTGAAGCCGGTGGCGGCGGGCAGGTTGTAGAGCATGATCGGGATGTCCACGGATCCGGCAACCCGCTTCAGGTACTGCGCGGTCTCCCTCGCCGTGAGCGCTTCGTAGTACGGCGTCACCAGCATGAGCACGTCCGCACCCGCAGCGGCCGCGTGTCGGGAGAGCTCGATCGCTTCGGCTGTGCTCACGGCACCCGTCTGGGCCACCACCGGCACGCGTCCTGCGGTGTGCTCGATGACCGTCTCCACGACGAGCCGGCGTTCGGCATTGCTCAACGCAGCGAACTCCCCGGTGGAGCCGCAGGCGACCACGCCATGCACCCCTCCTTCGAGGTTGCGGTCGACGACGGCGCGCAGACGGGCGACATCAACGGCACCATCGGCTGAGAAGGGGGTGGCGAGCGCGGACAGGACTCCGCTCAACTGGACAGTCATGGCTGGTTCTCCTCGATCGATGCTGGCTATTGGGCGGTGCGCTGCAGGTCGCGTGCGACGACATCCATCGCATCAGCCGCGGCCTTGAGGCCGGTCTGAATCGATGTCTCCGTGTACAGGGTGCCGAGGAAGTCGCCGGCCAGGAACACGCGTCCACGGGGCCGGGTGAGCGTCGGTTGCAGGGCGGCGCGACCGGGGAAGCAGTAGGGCGAGCCCACCTTCCAGCGCTGCGCTTGGAACTCGACCACGTGGTTCGTGAACCTCGGCAGCACCTGATCGATGTCACGCATGTAGATGTCACGGATCTCGTCGTCGCTCCGATCGAGAAGGTCGGTGCCCAACCTGGCGGGCGAGAAGACCATCACGCTGCTCCCCGGCTGACGGCTGTCCTCCATGCCGCGAACGACACTCGACTGGTTCAGTACCACTGCGAAGGATCGCTTGGGCGTGGCGATCGCGTATGAGTCGTCCCATACCTGGCGCTCGGTCTCGTCGGTGAGGAAGGCTCCGGCGACGTGCGTGCCGTACTTGATGCGTGACAGTGCCTCGCGCAGATCGGCATCGAGATTGACGGCCACCCGATGCGTGACATCGGCCGTGGTCGCCATCACGACAGCCCGCGCTTCGACCTCCTGCTCGACACCGTGCTGCGTGTAGCGCACCACCACTGCGTCGTCGCCCTGGACGACCTCCTGCACGCGCGCGCCCAACTGCACGCGCTCCCCGAGTCCGGCGGCCAAGGCCTCGGTGAGCGTTGACGGCCCACCGATGATGCTGTGCGAGAGTCCTGCGCCCAGGTTCCAGATCAGGTTGAAGTACCCCACGCCCGAGCCTGCGGAGATCTCATGCATCTCGCCCGTCGACCGGGTCACGGTGGGCTCGAAGAGTGCTCGCGCATCGGCATCGAGGTGCCCGATGAAGTCTGAGAACGACTGCCCATTCATGAAGTCGTAGATGCGCTGTTGACGAGCGACGTCGCTCTCCCCCTCGCGCTTCTCCACCATGCGGGCATAGCGCGCGACGGCAACGCGCACCTTGGCTCCTGCCATCAGGATCTGCAAGCGCGCTGCATTCGACATGGGAACGCGGAAGGGGTACGTCTCGACCCGCCCACGGACGATGAGCTTGCCGTTCATGGACAGACCCGACAGCGAACCGGGAACCGCCATCGACGGGACACCCGTCTCGGCGAGCAGTCGGCTCGTCCACGAGTCGCCGCTGGAGAAGACATGGCCACCCCAGTTCAGCCAGTGCACGCCGCGGCGTTCTGAGCGGATGCGGCCTCCGAAGCGCTCCTCGGCTTCCAGCACCAAGCAGTCCTGATCACGAAGGCGCCAGCCTGCAGCCAACCCCGCGAGCCCACCGCCGACGACAACGACGTCCTTCATCCCCTGCTCCTTCGATTCATCCGTACGGCCAGGCAACGTGGCGACGGCGTATTGTGTGATCTGTGATCCTGCCCAAGTTGGCCGAGCCGACACTGCTGGCGGACCAGGTCTATGCGACGCTGCACGAGGCGATCGTCAATGGCGAACTCGTCGCCGGGACGCAGCTGAAGGTTCGCGATGTCGCTGCCCAGGTCGGGACCAGCATCATGCCGGTGCGCGAGGCCATCCGCCGTCTGGAGGAAGCAGGGCTCGCGCAACGCCAACCCCACAAGGGCGCAGTCGTGAGCGGCCTGTCGCTCGAGGAGTTGGTGGAGGTCTACGACGTACGACAGGTCCTGGAGCAGGTGGCGGCCCGCAGCGGCGCGTTGGCGGCGACGCCCCAGACCTGTGCGCAGATGTCCACGGAACTCGACCTGCTGCGCAAGGCGCTCTCCGAGGGCCGGATGGTCGACTACATCAACCACGACGAGGCGCTGCTGGAGGCGATGTACCGCGCCGGCGGCAACGCCTTCCTCGTCGACACCATCAAGTCCCTGTGGGTCCAGTGCCATGCCTACAAGGTGACGGGCGTTCGCAACTCCGAGCTCTCCCGCATGGATCCGTCCCTCTGGAAGTACCAGGCACAACTCCTCGATGCAGCGGAGCGCCACGATGCGGAGCTGGCGGAGGAAGCCACCTACGCATCGATTGCCGCGGCGGTGGATCGCATCCGTGCGCAGATCGAGGAGCAACGCAGTTCCGCTGCAACCGCCGGCTGAGCGCGCCGAGCGCGCGCAGCCGATGAGCTGGCCCGCGTTCACAGGATGCTCTTGATGAAGGTGCGCGTGGCCTCGTGCAACGGGGCATCGATCACCTGTGACGGCGGCCCCTGCTCGACCAAGGTGCCCTCCGCCATGAAGACCACCTCGTCGGCGACGCTGCGCGCGAAGCCGATCTCATGGGTCACCACGATCATCGTCATGCCGGTCTGGGCCAAGCGCTTCATCACGTCGAGCACCTCGCCCACCAGCTCCGGGTCCAGTGCCGATGTGGGCTCGTCGAAGAGCATGACCGTGGGGTTCATGACGAGTGCGCGCGCGATCGCGACACGTTGTTGCTGGCCACCGGAGAGGGTGCTCGGATAGGCGTCCGCCTTGTGCGCCATGCCAACGTCCTTGAGGGCGGCCTGGGCGAGGCGGATGGCCTCGTCCTTCGCGACTCCCTTGACCTTGCGCGGGGCCTCGATCACGTTCTCCATGACCGTCATGTGGGGGAACAGGTGGTACGACTGGAAGACCATGCCGGTCTTGGCTCGCTGCCTGGCCACTGCCGATGGCTTCAACTCGTGGAGTCTTCCGCCGGAGATGCGATGGCCCATGACCTCTCCGTCGACGATGACAGTGCCGGCGGTCGGCTGCTCGAGGTGGTTGATGCAGCGCAGCATCGTGCTCTTGCCCGACCCGGACCGCCCGAGGATCACCATCACCTCTCCACGCTGGACCTCGAGGTTCACACCCTTGAGCACTTCCACGGAACCGAAGTTCTTGTGCAGGTCGATGATGCGGACAACCGGGCCCTCGTCTTGCGCGGTCGATGTGCCATGCGTCGTCGTCATGCCCGCTCGCCCCCCGCCCGCAGCGTCGCGCGCATGGCCACGCCCGCACGCACGCCTTCCATGGCCTTCCGCCATTGGACTCCCGTCGGCGCCACGGATGCATGGACGCCGCGTCCGTAGTGCCGTTCGATGCGGCTCTGGATGGACGAGAGCACGGTGGTCCACACCAGGTACCAGAGTGAGACGACGACGAGCAGGGGGATGGTCTGGAAGTTCATCGCATAGATGAGCTGCGCGGAGTACAGGAGGTCGGCGAGCGCGATCACGCTCACGAGCGCCGAACTCTTGAGCATCCCGATCGCCTGGTTGCCGGTCGGTGGCACGATGACGCGCAGGGCCTGGGGCAGCACGATGCGCGTGAAGGTGCCGAACCGACTCATGCCGAGCGCGCTCGCAGCCTCCGCCTGGTGCCTGGGTACCGATAACAGGCCACCGCGCACGATCTCCGCCATGTATGCGGACTCATTGAGGGTGAGGCCGAGGATGGCGACCAGCCAGAGGCTGAGCACGTCGTTGGTGTTGGCGCTCCAGAACACGTGATGGGTGAAGGGGATGCCGAGGGCGATCCTCGGGTACAGCGCTGAGAGGTTGTACCAGAACACCAACTGCACGAGCAGCGGTGTGCCGCGGAAGAACCAGAGGTACGCGCCTGCCACAGTCGAGAGCACTCGATTCTGCGACATCCTGCAGGCCGCCAGGACCACGCCGAACACGATGCCCAGCGACTCCGCCGAGAAGGTGAGGATCAGTGTCGTCTTGAGGCCGTCGAGGATCTTCTGGTTGAAGAGGTAGTGCAACACCGTGGGCCAGCCGAAGCCGGGGTTGGTGAGCAACGACCACCCGAGCCCAAACGCGAGCAGCAGCACCACGATGGCGCTGGCCGTCCGGCCGGGATGCCGCAGGGGGACGATCTGCGACGGAGGAGTCACGCCCGCGGGGACTCGGGTTCCTACTGTGCTGGTTCGAGCGAACATGGTGCTTCCGCGGCCGTGGCTAGGCGTGGGCCGGCAGGATCTTGGCGTGGGGTGCGAGACCCATGCCGCTGTTCCACTTGTTGAGGATCTTCTGCAGGGTGCCGTTCTTGATCAGGTAGTTCGTGGCGGCGGCTACCGCCTTGGCGAACCGCTGCGAATCGGCGTTGCGCGAGATGGCGAGGCCCGTGTCGTAACTGGTGGACCACGGGAGGGCGATGGTGCGGAACTGGGCCCCGGTCTGCTGCACGACGTAGGACACCTGGCTGGCGGAGCCGATCTCGGCATCCGCCCGGCCACCGGTGAGGGCGAGGTTCATCTGCGCGGCGGTCTCGAAGGTCTTGACGTTGGTCCCCGTCTTGCCTGCCTTGTCACAGGAGGCGACCACCTGGTTCGCCAGGTCCATCTCCGCCGATCCGAGGGTGGCGGTGAGGGTCAGACCGCAGAGGCTCTCCATCGTCTTGGCGGCCCTGATCCGGCTGTGGGCAGCGACCATGATGGCGTCCTGTGAGATGTGGTTGGACACGAACGACACCACCTTGGTGCGGGCCGGCGTGATGTAGATCTCGCCGGTGGCCAGGTCGAAGCGACCGGACTGCAGCCCGGGCACGACTCCGTTGAAGGCGATGACCTTGAAGTCAGCCTTGAGGCCGAGCAGTTTGAGGATGGCGCGCGTGTTCTCGACGTCCCAACCCGTGAGCTGGCTGCCGTCACCCGGCTGGATGGCGGACGGCGGGTAGGTGGCCACCGCAACGGTGAGCGTGCCCCGCTTCCGGTATGAAGGCGGCACGAGCTTCGCGATGGAGGCAACGGATCCCGAGGCGGCAACGTGGGCCTTGCCCGCAGCGGCCGCCGAGGCCGCCGTACCGGCCGTCGCCACCATGGCGAGGACGGCGGTGGTGAGCGCTACGCCGGAACGGATGCGGCGCGAGCGGAGCTTGTCTGTCATGGCTCTCCTAGATCGGCTGGTGGTGTCGAAGGGCCTGCCGAAATGTGGGGCAGATCACCTTGTCGACCCAAAGTATGAGATGTGATCACAGATCACGTCAATGCATCTCAGCGCGCCGAACCGACCGTAGGGCCATCTGCTGCCGGGTACGCGAGACCGCCCGCGCCCTCCGCGCCCGCCCTCAACGGCAGGCTTGGTCGGGTCTCCAGAGGAGGACCGGATGGCGTCACCGGAGCAGTTGAGGGTCGGCGTCGTCGGCGTGGGCACCATCGCGGCTGCACTCGTGGAGGCGGTGCTCGCGCACCCTCAGGGCGCCGCCTTGGAGATCGTGCTGAGCCCCCGATCGCCTTCGCGGAGCGCGGCATTGGCTTCCCGCCACCCGCAGGTGCGCGTGGCCGTGGACAACCAGGCCGTGCTCGACGCCTGCGACCTGGTGCTGTTGGCGGTGCTGCCGAAGCAGCTCCCTGCGGTGTGTGCGGGGCTGCGCTTCCGCATCGACCACGTGGTCGCCAGCGTGGCTGCCGGCTGGCCACCGTCGGCCGTCGCGCCATTGGTCACGCCGGCGGAACAGGTCTGCCAGTTGATCCCGCTCCCCATGATCAGGCTGCATCGCGGCCCCATCGTGGCCTACCCGGATCTGGCGCCGGTGAGGTCCCTGCTTGCGGGCTGCGGGGACTGGATCGTGCCCGCGGACGAGCAACAGCTCGCGGTGCTCGGCGCCGCCTCCGCGACCATGTCCACCTTCTTCGCACTGCAATTGGAGCTGTCGGACTGGATGCAGGAGCAGGGGATCCACACCGAGTCGGCGGAACGATACGTGGCGGCGCTGTTCCATGGCCTGGCCAGCGAATCGGCCATGGCGCCCGAGGAGTTGGCTTCGCAGGTCGCCGAGCACGAGACGCCGGGCGGCCTCAACGAGCAGGTCCGAACCGCGCTCAAGCGCGCGGGTGCGTTCTCCGCACTGTCGGAGGAACTGACCCACCTGCTCTTGCACCGATTGGCGACCTGAGCCGTGCGGGCCACCTGATCCTCGCTGCCGGTTGCTGCCCCGCAAGTACGCTTCGCGCATGGCTGCTGCGCTTGAGACGGTGGAGCCCGATCGGAACGAGCGCATCCTCGACGCGGTCCTGCGCCTGCTCGCCGTCCAGGGCATAGCGGGCGTGAGCATGCGGGCGGTCGCACGGGAGGCAGGCGTCGCCCTGGGGCTCGTGAACTACTACTTCGAGGACAAGCACCATCTCATCTGCGCCGCACTGCGACGCATCGATGCGCTGGACGCGGCCCTGGTCGAGCCGGATGCCAATCTCGAACCCGAGGCCCGATTGAAGGCCGCGCTTCGTCGTGTGGCCGCGGCGGAGTACATGCAGGCGGACTACCTGATGCTGCGCGTGCAGGTGTGGTCGCTCGCCCATGTGCACGAGGACTTCGCCGCCATCAACGCGGCGGCGCACGACCGGTACCGCGACGGCCTCGCCCGCCTACTGAAGGCCGCCCGGCCGCAGCTGCCGGCGGCGGAGTGCCGACGCCGCGCCGTGGACATCGACATCCTCCAGAACGGCATGTGGCTGAGTGCCTTCCTCGGCTCCGACCGTCCGTCGATTCGTCGCGCCGTGGCGCGCACCGAGGAGATCGCCTTCGCTCCGTAGTCCTCCACGCCGCCCTAACTCCCGATCCCGACCGCACTATTGAACGATCGTACAATTTCGTCTAGCCTCGGGTCATGGCCAGGATCACCGATGGGAATGCACGGAGCATCGGTGCGGGATGGCCTCGATTCGGAGGTGCCTGCAATGTCGCGTGTTGATGTCATGACGATCGATCACGTCGCCTGCCTGGGCGGAGGGTTCATCGGTGGGAGTTGGGCCGCGCTCTTCCTGGCCGCCGGGAAGTCTGTGGCCGTCCACGATCCCGATCGCGCCACCGAACGACGGGTTCGCGAAACGATCGAGGAGGTCTGGCCGGTGCTTCGGCAGTTGGGCCTCACGGAGAGCGCAGCGCCAACCGTCGAGCTCACCTTCCACGTCGACGCCCGTGTGGCCGTTGATGGCGCCGGCTTCGTGCAGGAGAGCATCTCCGAGCGACTGGGACCGAAGTACGCGCTCTATCGCGACATCGAGCCCTTCCTGGGACCGTCGACCATCGTGGCCTCCTCCGCCTCCGAGCTCACCCTCGGCGAGTTGCAGGCCGGATGGCATGACCCCGCGAACCTCGTGCTCGGTCATCCCTTCGGTTCGCCACACCTCATCC
>DAHWFQ010000181.1:0-4006 GCA_027324895.1 Actinomycetota bacterium
CGACTGCTGCGCATGGAGGACGAGCTGCACAAGCGCGTCATCGGCCAGCACGACGCCGTGAAGTCGCTGTCGCAGGCCATCCGCCGTACTCGTGCCGGCCTCAAGGACCCCAAGCGCCCCGGTGGCTCGTTCATCTTCGCCGGGCCCTCGGGCGTCGGCAAGACCGAGCTCTCCAAGACGCTCGCCGAGTTCCTGTTCGGTGACGAGGACTCGCTCATCGCACTCGACATGTCCGAGTACTCGGAGAAGCACACGGTCTCGCGCCTGTTCGGCTCGCCGCCCGGATTCGTCGGCTACGAAGAGGGTGGTCAGCTCACCGAGAAGGTGCGTCGCAAGCCCTTCTCCGTGGTGCTGTTCGACGAGATCGAGAAGGCCCACCCCGACATCTTCAACTCCCTGTTGCAGATCCTCGAGGACGGTCGCCTCACCGATGCCCAGGGTCGCATGGTCGACTTCAAGAACACCGTCATCATCATGACGACCAACCTGGGTACCCGGGATATCTCCAAGAGCGTGAGCCTCGGCTTCTCCTCGGGCGAGGACGAGAAGTCCACCTACGAGAAGATGAAGAACAAGGTCAACGACGAGCTCAAGCAGCACTTCCGCCCCGAGTTCCTCAACCGCATCGACGACATCGTGGTGTTCCACCAGTTGTCGCGTGAAGAGATCACGCGCATCGTGGACCTCATGATCACCTCGCTCGAGACACGCCTGAAGGACAAGGACATGGCGCTCGAGCTCACGCAGGCGGCCAAGGACCTGCTCGCCGAGCGCGGCTACGACCCGGTGCTCGGTGCGCGGCCCCTGCGCCGCACCATCCAACGCGAGATCGAGGATGTGATGTCGGAGAAGATCCTGTTCGGGGATCTCAAGCCCGGCCAGATCGTCGTCGTCGGCGTGGAGGGCGAGGGCAAGGATGCCAAGTTGACCTTCACCGGAAACGACCGCTCCCCGTTCCCGGACATGCCGCCGGTCGAGATCAAGAGCTGAGTCATCACGAAGGCGCCGTTCCCCCAACGGGACGGCGCCTTCGTGCTGCGCGGCACTGCGTTCCCCCGGATGTTCTCCGGAGTAGCGCCCGCTGCCAGTTCCTTGAGCAATCGGACAGGAGCCCGAGGGGTCGGGGCTGGGCTCCAGCGCACCGCATGCGAGGGGCCTGGAGCGGGCAGGCGTCGGGGCGCTGGGTAGCCTTGCGTCGACGCGGACCTGCAGCCCTCCGTCGATACCCCTAGGCCAGAGTGAATCGAGCTGCCACGCCATGCCCCAGCCCACCGCCACAGATCGCGTGCCGATGCGCTGGCTCCTGCTCCTCGGCCTGGTGGCCGCGCTCGGTCCACTCTCCAGCGACTCCTACCTGCCGGCGTTCCCCACCATGCGCACGGATTTCGCCACCTCGAATGCCATGATCCAGGCGACGCTCACGGCCATGCTGGTGGGGGCTGCCGTGGGCCCCCTCATCATGGGCCCACTGAGCGACATCATCGGGCGACGTCGGCCCTTCATCGGCTCGCTGCTCGTGTTCGCGGTGATCTCTTGGGCACAGGCCTTCGCGCCCACCATCCAGGTGCTCATCGGGCTGCGCCTGGTCCAGGGCTTCGCGGGCATGTCGGCATCGATCATGGGACAGGCGATCCTGCGCGATATGACGCCGGATGGTGATCTCATGCGGTCGCTCTCGCGCATGCGACTGGTGACCTTGACCGCGCCCATCCTTGCGCCCAGCTTCGGCGTGCTGGCACTCCGCTTCACCGGTTGGCGCGGCATCTTCATCGTCACCGGCACCATGGCCGTCCTCCTGTCGGTGGCGTTGCTGCGCGCCCCTGCGAGCGCCTTCCGCGGTCGTGCCACCGATGCCGATCGCGTGGTGCGCCAATCCCTCGACGCCTATCGCTACCTGCTGCGGGATCCCCGAGTGCGCCTGGGCAACGTCTCGGCGGCCTGCATGTTCACGGCACTGATGCTCTACATCTCCAACGGATCCCTGGTGTTCCGGGATGCCTTGGGCATCCAGCCCTCCATGTTCGGCGCCATCTTCACCATCAACGCCCTGTGCATGCTGGCGGGCAGCCAGTTGGCGCCCTCGGTGGTGGCCCGCTACGGCAGCCAGCGCGTGTACGTGGGCGCGGGCGCGGTGGCCGCGTTCGGGCTCGCCATCATGCTCGGGAGCGCGCTCGTCGGACAGTCTGCTGCGCGTGTCTTCTTCGTGGGCCTGCCCATCGTCGTGTTCACCTTCGGGCTCTCCCTGATCCTGCCGACCAAGGAGGTCATGGAACTGCACCCCGAACGCGCCGGGGCGGGTGCCGCCCTGCTGCGCTCGAACAACATGGTGCTGTCGGGGTTGGCAGCCGTCGTCCTTGGCCTGGCACCATCGTCGACGGCAGTGCCCATGGTGGTCGGCATGTTCGCCTTCGGTGCCATTGCCGTCGGCAGCTGGGTCAGGCGTGGCCGCCTGGTCGGGGAACTCGGCGCCTGAGCGGGGCTCAGTTGATGGTGAAGGCGTAGGCCTGGGCCTGCACGGTGTCATTGCGCGCGTGCGCGAAGTAGGTGCCGGCAGTGGCGTCGGCCGCCGCCGCCGTGCAGTCACGGCCGCTGTTGGTGCCGTTCCAGACCTGGGAGTTGCCGAACACGCTCCGGGCGGGCATGACGACCACCTGCGGCTTGGCGGCCGTCTGGCAGGCGTCCGATGACCACACGACCAGGCCCGAGGCGTCGGTGACCCAAAGTTCGTTGGGCAGGGCGCCCACGTCGCGGCGGCAGGCCGTGCCCCCCGTGTTCGAGATGCGCATGGCGAGGGTGACCGGGCTGCCGATGGCGTAGGTCTGGGCATCCGTGGTCACCGTCACCGTGAGCGCGCTCTTGCGACAGTCGGCCGTGGTCGGCGACGGGCTCGGCGCCTTTGTCGTGCTGCGGGCAGCGGCGGCCGCGAGGGAGGGTGCGGTTGCCGGGGTGGACTTGACAGGCTTGGCGGTACTGCTGTTCGTGGGAAGCGCGGCCAGGGAGCTCGACACGGCCCTCGTGGGCGTTGCGGCCGGGTGGTGGCGCAGCAGCGCCTTGCCGACGATGGCGAGCGGAACCAGCACGATGATGAGGGCCAGGGCCTGGCGGCGCCGGTACACCGCCCTCGACTGTCGCTTCGCCACGGGGGCACGCTAGCAACGCGCGTGCGATCATGCGCAGATGCCCCCGCGCCGACCCCGCCCTGCCACGGACGACGGCCCTGCCACGGACTTCGGCCCTGCCACGGGCACCAGCCCGACAACAGACGGCACCGCACAGCACGTCGCTGCGCGCATCCTCGCCTGGTACGACACCGCGGAGCGCGCACTGCCTTGGCGTGCCCCCGGCCACGGCGCCTGGGGCGTGTACGTGAGCGAGGTGATGGCCCAGCAGACGCAGGTGGCCCGGGTGGCCGAGGTGTGGCCGGCCTGGATGCAACGCTGGCCCTCGCCCGCCGCGCTGGCCGCGAGCTCACCTGCGGAGGTCGTGCGGCAGTGGGGACGCCTGGGCTATCCGAGGCGCGCCCTCTGGATGCATGCGGCCGCGACCGCGATGGTGCTGCACCATGGCGGCCAGGTGCCGCGCGATGCGGATGCCCTGCGCGCGCTGCCCGGTGTCGGCGAGTACACCGCGGCGGCCATCCGCGCCTTCGCCTTCGGGGAGCGAGTCGCCGTCCTCGATGTGAATGTGCGCCGCGTGCACGCACGCGCCTTCTTCGGCAGCGGGCACCCCGCGCCGTCCGTGACGCTCGCCGAGCGCGCACACCACGAGCGGTTCCTGCCCGCGGACGCCTTGACCGCTGCGCACCTCTCGCAGGCGGTGATGGAGTTCGGCGCGGTCGTGTGCACGGCACGTGCGCCGCAATGTGCCTCCTGCCCCATCGCCGATTCCTGCGCCTGCCTGCGAGGCGGCTCCCCGACGGCCGAACGTCGGCCGCGGAAGCAGGCGGTGTTCGTCGGCTCGGACCGACAATGCCGTGGCGCCCTCATGCAGGTGCTGCGCGATGCGC
>DAHWFQ010000182.1:0-17989 GCA_027324895.1 Actinomycetota bacterium
CGATGACGTGGTGATCACCGAGACACCCCGCGAGGGCTGGGCAGTGATGAGCGAGGCCGGTGCCTCCGTGGCCCTCGACCTCACGATCACCGAGGATCTGCGTCGGCTGGGCCTGGCCCGCGAGGTGGTGCGCCTGCTCCAGGACGGGCGCAAGGGCGCCGGCTTCGACGTGAGTGATCGCATCGCCGTCCGTTGGCAGGCGGCCAACCCGGAACTCGAGGCGGCTATCCGCGAGCACGAGGCGGCCATCGCCGGCGAGGTGCTGGCGCTCACCTTCCACAACGACCTCGGCGACGGCTTCGACGTCGCCGATCCGGAACTCGGGTTCAGTGCAACGATTGTGAGGCTCCCATGACCGTCATCGAGCATGCCGCGGCCGCGTACCGCGCCGCCACGCAGGACTTCCTGGAAGCGGCGCGCGCCGTGCCCGCCGACGCCCTGGACCGCAAGCCCAGGGAGGGCTGGTCTGCGCGCCAGATCATCCACCACCTTGCGGACAGCGAGACGCAGTCGTACTCGCGCATCCGCCGCCTGCTGGCCGAGCCCAATCCGACCATCCAGGGCTACGACGAGGAGGCGTGGGCCAACTGCGCGGTCCTCGGATACACCGACCTGCCCGTGGAGATCTCGTTGCAGGTGTTCGCATCCGTGCGCGCCGCATCGGCGCAGATCATCGATCGTCTGAGTGCTGCCGACCTCGAGAAGTCGGGCATGCACACGGAGCGCGGTCCGATCAGCGTTGCCCACTGGCTCGACATGTACACCCGGCATCCCCGGGAGCACACGCAGCAGCTCGAACACGCGCTCCGGGGCGAGCTCTAGGACCCAAGACGGAGAAGGCGCCACCCCTGCGGGGGTGGCGCCTTCTCCGCATACGCGTCAGAGCGCGGAGACCAGACCGATGAGGATCTGCACCGCGAAGAAGAGCACGAGGAATGCGAGGTCGAGTGAGACCTGGCCGAAGCGCAGCGGCGGCACGAAGCGGCGCACGAACTTCATGGGCGGATCGGTGATCTGGAACACCAGGTCCACGAGCATGAGCACGATGCCCTTGGGCTGCCAGGAGCGCGCGAACATCATGATGTACTCGATGATGATGCGGGCGAGCAGCAGATAGAGGAAGAGCCCGAGGAGCGTGGAGAGGAGACCGCCGACGGCGGTGGATGCGATCACGATGCCTCAGCTGTGGTTGAAGATGACGCCGGTGGCCACTTGGCGCACCTGCTCCACCTCGATGTCGACGTTGCGTGGGGACAGCACGTAAACGGTCTCCGTCACGCGCTGCATGCGCCCGTGGAGGCCGAAGACCAATCCCGATGCGAAGTCGATGACGCGACGACGGAGCCCGGCGTCGAGTTGCGTGAAGTCGATGACCACCGAGTTCTCGGAGCGGAAGGCCTCGCCGATGCGTTGGCAGTCGTTGAACGCCTGCGGCACCAGGGTCACGATGCGCGCGGCGGCTTCGACGCTGGCCGCGGCCGCCGGGATCGGGCGGTCCAGCACCTGGTCGTTGCGCAGGGTGCGCACGGCCGGGCTGCGCTCCGGTTGCGGCCGTTCCGCATTGCGGGAGTCGTGCCTGACGGCGCGCACCTCGCGCACCGGCACCTCTTCCATGACGTCGTCATCCGGGCCGTCCTCGACCAGACCGAGATAGGCGCCGAGACGCCGAACGGCACTTGCCATGGTTCCTCCATACGCACAGGGGTTGTCTCAGATTACAGGGCGCGCACCGAGTAGCGCCGAACCGACGCGGACGTGCGTGGCCCCACGTTCGACGGCGACTTCGAAGTCGTCACTCATGCCGATGCAGCGGATGCTCGCGTCCGGGTGCCGCTCCAGGAGCAGTCGGTGCGCCCGGGCCACCGCGTCGAAGGCTCCGCCCGGGTCCACCTCGAGTGGCGACACCGCCATGATCCCGCGCAGGCGGAGCGGCCCGCTGATGCGATCCGCCAGGTCGAGCAGGCCCTCCAGCGTGACCCCGCCGCGGTGCGGGTCCCCGTCCACGGAGAACTGCACCAAGCAGTCGAGCGGCGCCTGCGCCGCGCGCCCGAGGGCCTCGACCAGCGACGGCCGATCCACGGTGTGCACCATGGCGGCGTACTGCGCGACGGACCTGGCCTTGTTCGACTGCAGCTGTCCGATGAAGTGCCAGCGGGCGCTGCGGCCATCCTGAGCCGCGAACCCGGCCGCCTTGGCCGCGGCCTCCTGATCGCGGTTCTCGCCGAAATCCTCGACGCCGAGGTCGCGCAGGAGTTGCACGTCAGACAGCGGCCAGGTCTTGGTGACGGCGATGAGCGTGACCTCATCTGCCCGGCCGGCCCGTGTTCGGGCGGCATCGATGCGGGCGCGGACGGCCGCCAGGTTGGCGGCCAGGTCGTCGACGCGGCTCATGTGAGCCACCCGATGACACCGGCCTGGCGGCCGGTCACGCCGTCACGGCGGTGCGAGAAGTAGGCGGGGGATTCGAAGGTGCAGTCCCCCACGATCCGAACCTCGGCCCCCAGGTCGCGCCATTCCGCGGCCAGGCCGACGCGGATGTCCGCACCCGGACCCCCGTTGCGCGCCACTGAAAGCGCCGGTTCGCAGGCTGCCGCCACCAGGGCCGCACGTTCCTGCGAGACGCCGTAGCAGGCGCCGCAGATCGCGGGGCCGAGGAGCACCTGGGCCGAAGGCAGGCGCACCCCCTGTGCCTGCAGATGACCGGCGACACTCGCCGTCATGCCGTCGACCAGGCCCCGCCAACCGACGTGCGCGGCGACCACCCAATCCTCGACGACGACGAGCATCGGCACGCAGTCGGCACCCAAGGTCACGAGCGGCGTCTGGGCATCACGCGTGGCGAGCGCATCCACGTCCGGCGTGATGGCAGCCGGCTGGCGGAGCAGCCTGACCTCGACGCCGTGCACCGGTCCCATCCAGGACAGCGGGCCGGCGGCGAACGCCTGCTCCAGCCCGACACGATTGGCCCGCACATGCGCCGGATCGTCACCGACGTGGCCGGCCATGTTGTTGCCGGCGTACGGGGCCTCACTCACGCCTCCATGGCGTGACGAGAAGGCCCACTTCGCGGTCCGTCCACCGACGGACACCGTGCCCGAGAGCATCAGCGCAGGAAGTCGGGTACCTCGAGGCCGTCATCGACGACGTCGATGTCGTCGAAGACCACGCGGCGCTGGGTCGGCGGTGGCGTCGGCGCCACCGCAGGCGCCGCTGCCATCACCTCGACGAAGGTCTCCTCGATGGCCACCTCGGGTTGCGGCTCGGGTTTGGCCTTCGGCAGTTCACCGCCGTCGAAGCCGGCTGCGATGACCGTGATCTTCACCTCGTCGCCGAGCGTGTCGTCGATGACGGTACCGAACATGATGTTGGCCTCCGGATGGGCGGACGACTGCACCAGTCGAGCCGCGTCGTTGATCTCGAAGAGGCCCAGGTCCGTGCCACCGGCGATGGTGATGAGCACACCGCGGGCACCATCGATGCTGGCCTCCAGCAAGGGAGAGGAGATGGCCTGCGATGCGGCCGAGAGCGCCCGGTCCTCACCGCGGGCGGCACCGATGCCCATGAGTGCGCTGCCGGCATCCTTCATGACGCTCTTGACGTCGGCGAAGTCGAGGTTGATGAGGCCGGGCGTGGTGATGAGGTCGGTGATGCCGCCCACTCCCTGCAACAGCACCGTGTCCGCCTGCCGGAAGGCATCGACCACGGAGATGTTGCGGTCGGAGAGCGCCAGCAGCCGGTCGTTGGGGATCACGATGAGCGTGTCGACCTCGTCGCGCAGCGACTGCACGCCCTGCTCAGCCTGCTGGGACCGACGCTTGCCTTCGAAGTTGAAGGGCTTGGTGACGACCCCGATGGTCAGCGCGCCCAGGTTGCGCGCGATGTTGGCGACGACGGGTGCGCCGCCCGTGCCGGTGCCACCGCCTTCGCCGCAGGTGACGAAGACCATGTCGGCACCGCGCAGGACCTCCTCGATCTCCTCGGCGTGGTCCTGGGCGGCCTGCCTGCCCACCTCGGGATTGGCGCCGGCGCCCAGGCCCTTCGTGAGTTCCCGACCGATGTCGAGCTTGACGTCGGCGTCGCTCATGAGCAGTTGCTGCGCGTCGGTGTTGATGGCGACGAACTCGACGCCCTTGAGCCCGAATTCGATCATGCGATTGATTGCGTTGACGCCACCACCACCGATGCCGACGACCTTGATCACTGCGAGGTAGTTCTGTGGCGTTGCCATGGCGTCCTCTCGACCCTCAACCTCTAGTAAAGGTTGAGGTTTTGTTCATCTTTAGCCTTGGCCGCAGCGTACGCGTCGCAGCCCCGGACGTGGGAGACCCCGCCCGGCGTGTCCCAGCGCTCGCTACTGCTTGCGCGTGGCAGGGGCGTCAGGCGCGGAGACATCGAAGAACCGGGCCTTCACGTGGAGCAGGGCCAAGAGCACCTGCGCCTTGCGGGCAGCACGTTCCTCGCCACCCCACGCCACCTGCTTACCCGCGCGCAGGATCATGCGGATGTCCTCGGGTGCCAGCACCTTGATGACGGCCACGCGATCGCGCAGCCACTGCGGGATGGCGGCCGCCGTGCGCGCTCCGACCCCCCGGAACTGCTCGGTGTAGCCCTCAACGGCAGTGAGCGAATCCGGTTTCGTCGGTACCTGCTGGAACATCGCGCCGGTCTTGTCCACCAACCACCAACTGCCGTTCGGATCGGCCGCCGCGGCAATGGCGACCCGCTCATGGATCTCGATGACGATGGAGTGCGGGAAGCCCCTCCGCACCTCCGCCGAGGCCACCTGGGCGAGTTCCTGCACGCGCTTGGTGGCGGCGTTCACGTCCACGCGCGCGATGGGCACGCCGACCGTGATCTGCGCCGCGTCCAGGACGGCCTGCTCCGTCGTGTAGCCGGTGCCGAACACGCGCACCGAACGCACGTCGAACACCGGTGAGAACCACAGCACGCCGACGCCGATGCTGAGGATGCCGCCCAGGGTGCCCAGCAGCAGCCAGCGCTTCACCGGCCGCCCTCCGCGAGCAGTTCGAGGATCTCCGGCGCGAGCAGTCCGATCTCGCCGGCGCCGAGCGTCATGATCACGTCACCGGGGCGCGCATGCTCGACGAGGTCAGCGGGCACTGCGGACCAGGAGGGTTCGAAGACCACGCGGTCGGCCGGCAGCGGCACATTGCCCGCCATGGCACGCCCGTTGGCACCGGGGATCGCCTCCTCGCCGGGCGCGAACACCTCCAGCACCACCACGCGATCTGCGAGCCCGAGGGCCTCCCCGAACTCCTTGGAGAACATCGCCGTACGGTAGAAGTGATGCGCCTGGAAGGCCACGATGAGCTGGCCATCGCCGACGATCTCGCGCGCCGCGCGCAGGGTAGCGGCGATCTCCGTCGGGTGATGCGCGTAGTCGTCGTACACGGCAACGCCGTTGACGCTTCCCTTGTAGTCGAAGCGGCGGCTGGTGCCACTGAACGTCGAGAGGCCCTCGGCCACGGTGGCCGCGTCAAGGCCCAGCCCGACGCAGGCGACGAAGGCAGCGGTGGCGTTCAGCACGTTGTGCTTCCCCGGCACCTGCAACTCCACGCGCGCGAGCACCTCGTCCTCCCGCGCGATGGCGAAGGCCCAACCGCGTGTCCCGTGCTGCAGCAGTTCGATGCGGTAGTCGCTCCCGGGCAGCGTCCCGTAGGTGCGGACTTCGCCGCCCTTGCCACGGGCATGCGCCACCAATGCGGCCGCTCCCCGGTCGTCCGCACAGGCGACCAGGAATCCGCCGCGCCCCGCGATCCCATCCGCGAAGTCGCGGAAGCCCTGTTCCATCGCCTCGACGGTCTTCCAGTAGTTCAGGTGGTCCGGCTCCACGTTCGTGACCACGCCGATCTGGGTGTCCAACACCAGGAAGGTGCCATCGCTCTCGTCGGCCTCCACGACGAACACCTCGCCACTGCCGACGTGCGCGTTGGACCCGGATTCATTGAGCTCCGAACCGATCGCGAACGACGGGTCGACGTGGCAATGCTGCATGGCCACCACGGTCATCGACGTGGTGGTGGTCTTGCCATGGGTACCGGCTATCGACACCAGCCGTGTCCCCGTCGTGATGGCAGACAGCAACTCCGCGCGGCTGAGCACACGCAGCCCGTGCGCGCGCGCGAACACCAGCTCGACGTTGTCGGCGCCGACCGCAGTGGAATGCACCACGGTGTCGACGATGCAGTGACCCGCTTCGTCGTGCATGATGTCGATGGCGTGGCCCACTCGGACGCGCGCACCGAGCGCGCGCACCGCCGCCAGGCGTCTCGACTCCTTGGCATCACTGCCGCTGACTTCGACCCCGCGCGCCATGAGCACGCGCGCCAAGCCGCTCATGCCGGCCCCGCCGATGCCGACGATGTGGACCCGCCCCAACTGCTTGAGGTTCACCGCTTCTCCCCCAGTGCCTCGATGGCATCGACGATGGCGTTGGCCGCATCGTGAGCGCCGATCGCCAGTGCCGCGCTCGCCGCCCGCTGACGCGACTCCCGGTCGCGCCAGGGCGCGAAGGTCTCGATGAGCCGTTCGGGGGTGCAGGTGGCGTCGTCGAGCAACAGGCCGCCCCCGGCCGCCACCACCGGCGCCGCGTTCAGGCGCTGCTCGCCGTTGCCGATGGGGAGCGGCACGTAGATGGACGGGATTCCCACGGTCGTGAGTTCGGCCACCGTCATCGCGCCCGCCCGGGTGACGGCCGCGTCCCCGATCGCGTATGCGAGGTCCATGCGGTCGATGTACGGGACGCAGACGTAGTGCGGCAGGTCCTCGACCACCTGGTCCGCATTCTTCAGGCCGATGGCGTGCAGTACCTGCCAGCCCTCGGCGATGAGATCGGCGGCGAAGGCCACCACCATGTCGTTCAGGCGACGCGCGCCCTGCGAACCACCGAACACGAGCAGGGTCGGTCGATCCTCATCCAATCCGAAGTACCGGTGGGCCTCACCCCGCAGGGCCGCGCGATCGAGCTGGCGCAGGTTGTCACGGACCGGGATGCCCACTGTTCGGGCCTTGCGCAGGGACCCCGGGATGGTGTCGAAGACGGCTGCGGCGAACCATGAGCCGACGCGGTTGGCGAGGCCGGGACGGGCATTGGCTTCATGCACGACGACCGGGACGCCGATTCGGCGCGCGCCGAGGTAGGCCGGGAGTGACACATAGCCGCCGAACCCAATGACGACATCCACCTTCTCCTGCAACAGGATCGCCGATGTCTGACGCATCGAGTCGGCGATGCGGAAGGGCAGCGTCAGGAGCTCTACGGACAGCTTCCGCGGCATGGGGATGGGCGGGATGTTGCGCAGCACATAACCGCGCGCGGGCACCAGCTTCTGCTCCAGTCCGCGTTCCGTCCCGATGGCGACGACCTCGATCCCACGCGCCGACAACGCATCGGCGACATTCATGGCGGGCTCGATGTGGCCCGCCGTTCCGCCACCTGCAACGGCAACCTTCATCCGGACACCTCTCGTTCCCGCGGTTCCCGCAGGCATCGCACGACGATTCCCAGTGCGACGAGCAGCGGCAGCAGCGATGAGCCCCCGTATGAAACCAATGGCAGTGTGACGCCCACGATGGGCAGGATGCCGACAACGGCACCGATGTTGAAGGCGCACTGCATGAACAGCCAAGCGGCCACCCCGACGATGATGATCTGCCGGAACGGATCATCGCCGAGGCGCATCGCCACGCGGATGAGCAGGATGAGCACCGTGAGCAGGAGGCCGATGGTGATGCAGGTGCCGACGAACCCGTACTCCTCGCCGATCACGGCCAGGATGAAGTCGGTGTGTGCCTCGGGCAGCGCTCCCCACTTCTCCTTGCTCGCCCCCGGCCCCTGGCCCAGGAATCCGCCCACCGCCATCGCGTAGATGCCGTGGATCCACTGCCAGCCGAAGCCCTGTGGGTCCGCATAGGGGTTGAGCCAGTTGAGGATGCGCTGCAGTCGGTACTTCGAGCCGAACTTCAGGGCGACGATGACGACGCCCAGGCCGCCCAAGGCCATGAAGCCCAGGGCTCGCGCCGGGTAGCCGATGACGAAGAGGATCGCGAGCATGATGCCCGCGAACACCATGACGTTGCCCATGTCCTTCTCGAGCGCCACCAGCACCATGACGACGACCGAGACGGCCAGGATCGGCGCGCCCAGGCGCACCGGGTCCCGCGTGCGCTTGGACAGGCTGGAGACCCGCTCTGCGGCGAACAGGATGAAGGCCAACTTGGCGAACTCGGAAGGTTGCATCGTGAAGGGGCCGAGCGGGATCCAGTTCTTCGCACCATTGATGGTGGAGCCCACAGCGAGGACTGCGAGCAGCAAGGCGATGACCACACCGACCGCGGGCAGTGCCAGGCGACGCAGGGTGAGCAACGGCAACCGATCCGCGACGAGCATGAGGAAGACGCCCAGGGTTGCGAAGATGAGTTGCTTGAGGAAGATCGAGTAGGCGTTGCCATACGTGTTCAGTGACTGCACCGTGGACGCGGAGAACACGGCGGCGAGCCCGAAGGCGAGCAGCAGGTAGGTGATGCCGCGGATGATGCGCGGCTCGGATCCGGGCTTCATCCAGGCGGCGCGCACCGGCGCGGTCAGGGCGGCGAGGCTGGGCACCACGTCAGCCACCGATCCGGCGCACTGCCTCGACGAAGCGGTCCCCCCGGTGCCCGTAGTTGCGGAACATGTCCCACGACGCGCACCCGGGCGCCAGGAGCACGACATCGCCGGCCGTCGCGAAGCCCATGGCCAAGCGGACCACCTCATCGAGGGCATCCGGGGTCGCGTCCTCCACCTCGGCGAGGGGCACCTGCGGGGCCAGCCGGACCAGCGCCTCACGGATGATGTGACGGTCCTCCCCGAGCAGCACCACAGCGCGCAGGTGAGCGTGCATGCGCTCGACGAGTTCGTCGAAGGACTGCCCCTTGGCCTGACCGCCCGCGATCCACACGACATGCTCGTAGGCGGCGATCGAGGTGGCGGCGGCATGCGTGTTCGTGGCCTTGGAGTCATCGATGAAGCGCACACCGGCGATCTCGCCTGCCGCCGCGATGCGATGGCCCGCGGGTTCGAAGTTCCGCAGCCCGTCACGGACGGCGATCGGTGCCACTCCGTACGCCCGCGCCAATGCCGCAGCAGCCAGCGCATTGGCGACATTGTGCTGGGCGAAGGGGTGGATGTCGGCGAACGTGGCGAGCTCCTGGGCGTGGGAGCTGCGGTTCTCGATGAAGGCGCGGTCCACGAGCACGTCCTCCACGACACCGAGCATGGACAGGCCGGGCGAGCCGAGTGTGAAGCCGATGGCACGGCAGCCCTCGATGACGTCAGCATCCTCCACCAGACGCTCGGTCGCCGGGTCCTGGACGTTGTAGAAGGCCGCGACCTGGGTGCGCTCGTAGGCCTTGGCCTTCATGCGCAGGTACTCCTCGAAGGTCCCGAAGTGGTCGACGTGGTCCGGGGCCACGTTCAGGCAGGCCGTGGCGAGGGGGCTGATGGAGTGCACGAAGGGCATCTGTGGCGCGCCGATCTCGAGCGCGATGACCTCGGGTCCATCGGGGTCCATGACGGTCTGCACGAGGGAGTGGCCGATGTTGCCGGCCGCGACCACGTGGCGGCCATCGGCGCGCAGCATGGACTCCAGCATGAGCGTGGTCGTGGTCTTGCCGTTGGTGCCCGTGACCGCGAGCCAGGGGACCTCCCGCTCCAGGTCACGCAGTCTCCAGGCGAGTTCCAATTCGCCCCACACGGGGATCCCTCGCTGCAGCGAATCGAGGATCTGCGGATGCGACGGGCGCAGGCCCGGTGACACCACGAGCACATCGAGGTCCTCGGGCAGGCGGGCCTCGGGACCGAGCCGCACCTCGACGTCCAGCATCTCGAGCAGGGTGGCCTTGTCGTGCACCGCCTCGGAGGTGCTCGCATCCACGGCGGACACGGCGGCACCCACCTGGGCCAGCGAATCGGCGCAGGCGAACCCGGCGATGCCCAGGCCCAGCACCCCGAAGCGGAACGGCGACCAATCGGACGTCCGCTCCAGGCCACTGGCGTCGCGCCCGCTCACTTGCCCACCCACTCGGCGTAGAAGAGCGCCATGCCGAGGGCCACGGCCGCGCCCTGGATGAGCCAGAACCGCACCACGATCGTGACCTCCTGCCAGCCCTTCAACTCGAAGTGGTGATGGAGTGGCGCCATGCGCAGCACCCGCTTGCCCGTGAGCTTGAATGATGAGACCTGTGCGATGACGGACAGCGTGATGAGCACGAAGAGCCCGGCGAGGAGCGGCAGCAGGAGCTGCGTGTGCGTGAGCACGGCGAGCGCGGCGATGGCGCCGCCGATGGACAGCGAGCCGGTGTCCCCCATGAAGATGCGGGCAGGTGAGGTGTTCCACCACAGGAATCCGAAGCAGGCGCCCGCGAATGCGGCCGCGAAGACACCCAGGTCGAAGGGATCGCGGACCACGTAGCAGTTCGGCGCGAGATGCTCGGAACAGCGCTGCCCGAACTGCCACACCGCCATGATCGTGTAGCCGGCGAAGGTCATGGTGGCAGCGCCGGATACCAGGCCGTCGAGTCCGTCGGTCAGGTTGACACCATTGGTGGTGGCGGTGACGAGGAACCAGATCCAGAGCAGGAACAGGCCGAGGGGTAGCACGATCTTGGTGTCGCGGATGAAGGAGATGGCCTGGGTGGCGGGCGTGATCTGCTCGTCGTCAGGGAAATGCAGCACCAGCACCGCGAAGGTGATGGCGGCGGTCGCCTGGCCCACGAGCTTGGTGCGCGCCCGCACGCCCGTGGAACGCTGCTTGAAGATCTTGAGGTAGTCGTCGGCCACGCCCACGGCACCCAGTGCGAAGACGAGGAAGAAGGCCACCATCACCGACGGTGTGGGTGGCGTCCAGGTGACGAGGTGCGCGGCCGAGTAGCCGCCCACGACCGCGATGAGGATGGCCAGGCCGCCCATGGACGGGGTGCCCTTCTTCCCTGAGTGCTCCGGGTAGTTGATGCCGTCATGCGATTCCCGGATGGCCTGCGCGTAGCCCCGGCGCTGGAGCAGCCGGATGAGCACGGGTGTGCCCGCCAGGGCCAGGATCATGGCAACCGAACCGGCGATGATGACGAGGCGCACGGCTCAATCCTGCCTTGAACCGGCGGCACGCAGGGCCGCCGCCACACGCTCGAGATGGATGGACTGCGAGGCCTTCACGAGGACGACATCGCCCGGCTGCCAATGGCTCACGACGTGGGCGACGGCGGCCTCGACGTCGGGGACGTAGGTCGACTCGTCGCCCCACGACCCCTCGTTGGTGGCCGCGATCTGCATGATCTTGCCGGCCGGGCCGATGGCCACGAGATGCGAGATGTCGAGCCGCACCACGAGCCGTCCGATGGCGTCGTGCTCGGCCATCGACTCGTCACCCAGCTCCCGCATCTCCCCCAGCACGGCCCAGGTCCGGCGGTTGCGCCCGATCATGGCCAGGGCCCGCAGCGCGCTGCGCATCGACTCGGGATTCGCGTTGTAGGCGTCGTTGATGAGGGTCACGCCATTCGCGAGTTCAATCGGTTCCATGCGCCAGTGGCTGCGCGCGGTGGCAGTGGTGAGCGCGCCGGCGATGGCGGCGACCTCGAGCCCGCAGGCATGACCGATGGCGGCGGCGGCCAGGGCGTTGGCCACATGGTGCTCGCCGAGCAGCTGCAGGCGAACCGGCGCCCGTTCATCGCCGATGTGCAGCCTGAAGGCGGCCCGGGCCATCTCATCCAGCCGGATGTCTGCCGCATGCACGAAGCCCTCGTCGAAGCCGAACTCGACGATCGCACCGGGTGCGAGCGAGGCGAAGTAGCCGGCGAAGCCGTCGTCCCGATTGATGATCGCGGTGCCGTCGGCATGGAGCGCGCTGATGATCTCGCCCTTGCCGATGGCCGTGTCGTCGCGCGTGCCGATGATGCCGGCATGCGCACTGCCGATGTTGAGCACCACGGAGACATCAGGCGGCGCGATGCGGCAGAGGCGCGCGATCTGACCACCGCCGCGCATGCCCATCTCCAGCACGAGGAAGCGGGTCCCCTCGTCCGCTTGGAGCACGGTACGCGGCAGGCCGACCTCGTTGTTGAAGGATCCGACCGGCGCGACGGTGCTGCCCGCGGTCTCCAGCACCTGGGCCACCAGGTCCTTGGTGCTCGTCTTGCCCGACGAGCCAGTGATGGCCACCACGGTGACGTCGGGGAGTCGTTGCAGGTGGGCGCGGGCAATGGCACCGAGGGCGCTGACGGCATCATGCACGACGATGCAGGGCTGCGGCACGCGGCGTTGCGAGAGCACGAGGGCTGCGCCGGCGGCCACGGCACCAGCGGCGAAGTCGGCGCCGTCGAACTGCTCGCCCACGATGGCGACGAAGAGGTCGCCCGGCGCCACCGTGCGGGAGTCCGTGCTGACTCCGTGCACCTCGATATCGGCGTCCGCGAACAGGTCACCACCGACGATGGACGCCAGATCCGAAGCAAGCCACCTCATGCGTCCACACCCAATGCCCGTCGTAGTTCCACGCGATCGTCGAAGGGGTGCACGACGCCTGCGACCTCCTGGCCCGTCTCGTGTCCCTTGCCGAGCACCATGACACAGTCTCCCGCACCGGCGACCGAGACGGCCTCCCGGATCGCTCCGGCCCGGTCACCGATCTCGCGCACGGGCACATCGGGACGGACCCCGGAGAGCACCTGGCGGCGGATCTCGGCCGGGTCCTCGCTGCGCGGATTGTCGTCGGTGACGATCGTGAGGTCCGCCAAGGCAACCGCCGCCGCGCCCATGAGTGGTCGCTTCGCAGCGTCCCGATCACCACCACAGCCGAGCACCACGATGAGGCGACCGGGGGTCGCATCCCGGGCCACGCGCAGCACGCGCGCCACCGCGTCCGGCGTGTGCGCGTAGTCGACGTAGGCGGCGATCCCGCGGTCGTTGGCGATCCGTTCGAAGCGACCCGGCACGGTCACCTCAGCCAACCCCGCGATCGCGGAGCCGAGGTCAGCGCCGAGCGCGTGCACGCAGGCCAGTGCGGCCAGCGCGTTGGCCACGTTGAAGGCGCCGGGCAGCGCCAGCGTCACCGCGGCCCGACCCGCGGGCCCTTGCACCACGAACGTGGTACGCCCGGCGTCGTCGATGGCGACGTCCTGCGCGGACCACTCCGCATCCGCGGAGAGCCCGTACGTGACGTACGGGATCTCGACACTGGCGGCGAGCCGGCGACCCCACGCGTCATCGACGTTGATCACCGCGCGCATCGAGCATCGCGGCTCGAACAGCCGGCGCTTGGCTTCGAAGTAGTCCTCCATGCCACCGTGGAAGTCGAGGTGGTCCTGGGTCAGGCCGAGGAAGGCTGCGACCTGGAAGCGCAAGCCGTCGACCCTATGGAGGCTGAGGGCGTGCGAGGACACCTCCAGGGCGGCCCACTGAGCGCCCACCTCCGCCACCCGGGCCAGAGCAGCGTGCAGGCTGGGCGCCTCCGGTGTGGTGCGCCCGGAGTCGAAGGCGTGTTCGCGGAAGCGCACGCCCAGCGTCCCCAGGACTGCGGTCGGGATGCCGGCGGCCTCCGCGGCAGCTGCGATGCAGTAGGTGGTGGTGGTCTTGCCGTTGGTGCCGGTCACCCCGATGAGCGCAGGTCGAGGACCGGGGTAGATCACCCGCGCCAGTTCGCCCAGGGTGCCCCGCGGGTCGGGGACCACGAGTACGGGGACGGTCAGCCCAGGCAGCAGTTGCGCGCCCTGCTCATCCGTGAGCACCGCCGTCGCGCCATCGGCCACCGCCCGGGCCGCGAAGCGCGCGCCATGGGTTCGGGCGCCGGGAAGTGCCGCGAACAGGTCACCGGGGCGAACCAGTTGTGTGCTCAAGGAGAGGCCAGAGACCGTGCCGGGGTGCGCCGGCAGGCCGAGCACCGTGCACAGATCGGCAATCGGCACCGGGAACGGCGCGGGACGCAGTTCGCTCATGCGTCACTTCCACGTGGTCGGAAGCTTCGGCGCCACACTGCCGCTGGGAGCGACGCCCCACTTCTGCAGCACATAGGTCATGACCTCCTTGAACACCGGGCCGCCGAGGACACTTCCGAAATGACCGTTGTGCGGGTCGGTCAGCGCCACCGCCACCACGAACCGGGGATGGTCCGCCGGTGCGATGCCGATGAAGGACGCCACATACCCACGGTAGCAATGGCAGGCGCTGTCATAGCGTTGCGCGGTGCCCGTCTTGCCCGCCACACGGTAGCCGGGGATGGCCGCTCCGGGCGCCGTCCCCTCGTTGCTCACGACCGTCTCCATCATGGCGCGCACCGTCCGGGCGGTGGCCGCCGAGACCACGCGCACGGAGCTCGATGGCGGTGCGGGGGTGAACCTCCCCAGGGGGTCCAAGGTGCCGGCGACGATCGTCGGCGTGATGCGCACGCCATCATTGGCGATGGTCGCGAAGACCGACGACACCTGCAACGCGGTGACGGACAGGCCCTGTCCGAAGGCCATGGTGGGGAAGGTGAGTGCGGACCAGGTACTCACCGGGGGCAGGATGCCCGCGCTCTCACCGGCCAGCCCCGACCCCGTGCTGGAGCCGATGCCGAACTTCGAGAGGTAGGAGTAGAGCGTGCGCTCCGGCATGCGTGACGCCGCCTTGATGGTGCCGACGTTGCTCGATTGGGCCAGGACACCGGTGAGCGTGAGGTGCTCGACGGGATGCTGCATGTCGTCGTGGAAGGTCGCGACCTTCTTCCAATGCAACACCCAGGGCACGACGAGGTGGTCCGTCGGCTTGGCCAGGCCCTCCTGGATGAGCGCGGACATCGTCATGACCTTGGAGGTCGAACCGGGTTCGTAGACGTCGGAGACCGCTCGGTTGCCCAGATTGGCGGGATCCGCGGTGCGGATGTCGTTGGGGTTGAATGTCGGTGCCGTGGCCATGGCGATGATGTGGCCGTTCGTCGTGTCCAGCACGACCACGGTGCCCGACGCGGCCTTGGCATAGGCGACGCGTTCGGTGATGGCACGTTGGGCGATCCATTGCACGTCGCGATCAAGGGTGAGGCGGATCGAGGTGCCCACCACCGGGTCGACGATGGTCTGGTCGCCGGTGGGGATCATGCGGCTCCCTCCGGCCTGCAGGTACTGCACGCTGCCCGGGGTGCCGCTCAGCAGCGTGTTGAAGGAGTTCTCGATGCCGCCCGCGCCCGTCCCCTGCGCGTTGACGAAGCCGATGATGTTGGCCGCGAGTTCACCCTGCGGGTAGACGCGTCGCGTGGAGGGCTCGGAGAAGATGCCCGCCAGGTTGAGCGCCTCCACGCGCTTGAGGTCTGCGGGCGACACCTCCTTGGCGACGTAGACGAAGCGCCGCGTTCCCGTGAGGTGCTGGGCCAGCGCCGTGGGGTCGGCCCCCAGTACCGGCGCCAGCAGCTGCGCAGTGGCTTGCGGGTTGCGGATCAGTGTCTCATCCGCGGTGATGTTGAACGCGTCCGAGGTCACCGCAAGTGGGACCCCGTTCGCATCCTGGATCTCGCCCCGTGGCGCCGCGATGACGCGGGCGACGGTGCTGTCCTTGATGACCTTGGCGGCGACGGCGGACCCCTGCACCACCTGGATCATGAAGAGCTTGACGAAGAAGGCGGCGAAGACGATGACGGCGACTGCCCGGAGTTGGCGCAGTCGTCGTGCTTGCAGGCGGTTCACGGCGCCTGCTGCGCCGACAGTTCGGTCGCGGCATCACTCGTGGGCTGGACCACCCGGGCCTTCACGGCCGCCGGTGCCATCTGCAACTCGGGGCCGAGCGCCTGGGCCGTCGGCATGAGGCTGCCCACGGAAGTCGGCGTGGTCTCGGGTTGCGCATCCTGCGGCTTGCCCAGCACCTTGTCATCGGCAAGGCGGAGGAACACCGGCGCCGCTGCAGGGACCATGCCCATGGCCCGGGCGCGGGCCTCGAGGTTCCCGGGCGAGGCCAACATGTACAGCGATTGCTGAGCAGCCTGTTGCGCAGCCTCGATGCCGTTGACATCGCGTGTGAGCATTGCCTCCTGGAAGGCGCCCTGGGTGATGGCGACGTTGATGAACAGCGACATCACGAGGCCGGCGACGCCGATGGCCCCCACGAGCAGGGTGAACGACGCGCCGGTGAGCCTGGGCGCAGTGCTGGTGATGAGGCGGAGGGCTGGGTCACGGCGCACGTCATCGGTGATCGCAAAGGCGCTCATGCGGCAGTCCTCTCGATGCATCGCAGGCGCGCCGACGCGGCCCGGGGATTGGCTTCGATCTCCGACGCCGTGGGTGCCTCGGAGCCGCGCGTGACGTTCGCGAACCGGGGCATCGCGTCGGCGGGGACGATGGGCATGTCGGCGGGTGCAGTGATCCGCGTGCGCTCCGTGAAGGCAGCCTTCACGATGCGATCCTCCAGCGACTGGTAGGCGAGCACGGCAACGCGACCGCCCACGTTGATGGCATCCAGGGCCGCGGGAATGGCGCGCTCGAGCACCGCCAGTTCGGCGTTCACCTCGATGCGCAGGGCCTGGAAGGTGCGCTTGGCCGGGTTCCCACCCGTGCGACGCGCCGGCGCCGGGATGACATCACGGATGAGGTCCACGAGGCGCGCACTGTTGCTGAACGGGCTGCGCTCGCGTTCTGCCACGATGCGGCGTGCGATCGCCGTCGCGAAGCGCTCCTCGCCGTAGTTGCGCAGGATGCGGGCGAGGTCGCGAGCCGCGTAGGTGTTGAGCACGTCTGCGGCCGTGAGGCCGCTCGTTGAGTCCATGCGCATGTCGAGCGGCGCATCGGTCGCGTAGGCGAAGCCGCGGTCGCGCTCGTCGAGCTGCATCGAGGAGACACCGAGGTCGAAGAGCACACCGTCGACCTTGGGGAAGCCCAGGGAATCCATGACCTCCGGGATCTCGTCGTAGACCGCGTGCACGAGGTGGATGCGGTCGGCGAAGGGGGCCAACCGCTCCGAGGACAGGGCGAGTGCCCGAGGGTCGCGGTCGATGCCGATGAGGGTGAGTTCCGGGAAGTCACGGAGCATGGCCTCCGAGTGGCCGCCGAGACCGAGGGTCGCGTCGATGGCGACGGCGTTCGGGCGGGAGACAGCGGGCTTGAGCAGGGCAAGGCAACGGTCGAGCAGCACCGGTGTGTGCCTCACGTGTCCCTTCCCCTTCCCCTGGTGGTCATCCCCGACCGTCCGCTCCGGTCCGTTTTCGGCCCCCGGGGAAGTGGAGCCGACGACGGACCGCAGCGGACGGTCACATCGGAGGGATGACCTCGCTGTCGAGCCCGACGAAGCCCGGTTCCTGCGCCGCGAGGTATGTCGCCCACGCGGTGGCGTCCCAGATCTCGACGCGTGTGTCAGCACCGACCACCACGCAGTCACGATCAAGTCCGGCGAACTCTCGAAGTTGTGAGGGCAGGTTGATGCGTCCCTGCTTGTCCGGGACCTCATCGAAGGCACTGCTGAAGAAGACGCGCGTGTAGGCGCGGACGCTCTGGGAGGTCTGGGCGGCTGCGCGCAGGCGCGTCGCGTACTCCTCGAACACCGGGTTGGGCCAGACCACGAGGCAGGCTTCCTGGCCCTTGGTGATGACGACGCCCTCGGCCAGTTCGTCACGGAACTTGGCGGGCAGGATCAAGCGTCCCTTGTCGTCGAGGCGGGGGGTGTGGGTCCCGAGGAACATCCCGCCTCCATTCCGCATTCGCGAGCCTGCTTCTTGGTCGGGAGGCTACTCCATGTCCCTCCACAATCAACCACTTTGCCCCATCTTCTTGCGCGTGTCCTCCCCTACGCCTCCCATTCCCTCCCCACGTCATTCCCGCCCCCTCCGCTCGGTACGACGCTGGACAACCACGGGAGGGCCACTCGGCGTCGCACCCGCACCCCCTCCGCGCGGTACGACGCTGGACAACCGCGGGAGGGCCACTCGGCGTCGCACCCGCACCCCCTCCGCGCGGTACGACGCTGGACAACGGCGGGAGGGTC
>DAHWFQ010000190.1:0-8239 GCA_027324895.1 Actinomycetota bacterium
GCCCGTGCCGTCCCCTGCCTTGGCTTGCGTCGGCATCCCTCCTACAGTGCGCCTTGCCAGTCTGTGTCGGGGCATGCAGGAACCACTCCTTCAGCCTGTGCGCCGCGCCTGGGGGGAATTGGATCCAGTCACCCATGGGGAGGGCCTGTGCGCAATGAGGATCCGGTCCACGGCGCGGCACCTGCGCACAGCAGCTCGAACGACACCGACGCCAACCGCGCCGACAGCATGTTCAGCAGCGCCGCCTGCCAGGACATGGTGCAGCACCTCGATCGCTTGCGCGTCGTGGCATGGATCGCCACCGATGGCCACGGGGAGATCGTCACCGCCAGCCCCTCGACGCAGGCCCTGCTCGGGGTGCCGGCCCAAGCACTCATCGGGACCAAGTCGTGGGACCTGTTCGACGCCCGCGACCGATCATTGGCCCGCTCACGGAGACAGGCCGTCCTGCGCGGCGAGAGCGTGGGCGAGGTGCCGATGCGCATCAGTGCTCCCGCGTTGGGCGTCAGGTGGGTCCTGGTCGGCGCCTTCCCCCAAGGGCGCGGCTCCGAGCCCGATGGCGCGATCCTCAGTCTGCGACCCTTCCACGGGGAGATGGTCCAATCACGGGCGACCTGGACCTTCATCGAGGGCATCAAGGCCATCGAGCGACATTCCGCACGCTCGAAGGTGCTGCAGAGCCTGTGCAACGCCTGCATCGACGGCGGCGGATTCCTCTTCGCCTGGTACGGGCGATGGGACGCGGAGACCGGTCTCCGCGCGGAGCTCCTCACACGCGATCACCGCGAGTTCCTCAGCGCACTTCCCATCTCCGACTCCGACGGGGCCCTGCTCGAGCCGTTGGCGCAACTCGCCATCGCCTCGCAACGCGTGGTGACCTCCGATGACATGCCGAGGGACCCGCTGGTGTCGGCAGTGCGTGAGGCGGCGGAACTCCATGGTTTCCACTCGGCGATCGCCATCCCCGTGTTCGTCTCGGATCACCTCGACGGGGTACTCAGCATCTATGCCGGAGAGACGGAGGCATTCCCCAGTGCCTCGCGTGACGTGCTCGTGCACCTGGCTGCGGCTACCGGGGCCCGATTGGAGCGACTCGCAGGCGTGTCCGCGGGCAGGCGTGGCGCAGATGAGCAGTCGCTCATGGAACGCGCAGTGCAGCACTCCACGGACTCCGTGCTCATCACGGACCCCAACGGCACCATCACCTTCGCCAACGACACCGCCATACGCACCACCGGTTACTCGCGCGAGGAACTCCTCGGGCACAACCCGCGGATCCTGCAGAGCGGCCTGACCTCACCGATGGTCTTCACCGACATGTGGGCGAAGCTCAGCCGCGGCGAGGTCTGGACAGGCCGAGTCGTGAACCGACGCAAGGACGGCCAGTTCGTGCATGAGGAGGCCACGATCCTGCCCGTGCAGGAAGCTGGGCATCTCATCGGTTACATCGGCATCCACTCGAATCTCACGAACCAGGTCACCCTCGAGGGGCGCCTGGAGACGTTGGAGTTCCAGCGGTCTGCGCTCACCATGGCCTTCACCGGGATGGCCGAGTCCGCGTCGCTCCTCCCCGCGGCCCAGGACTTCTGCGCGCGCCTCATGACACTGCCGTTCATCAGGAGTGCGCACTTCCGAGCCATCGGCACGGACCTGCAATTCCTACCCGACGTGACGGATCATCGTGGGGTCACACGACTCGACACTCGCACGGAGAGCGCCGTGGATACGCGGCTGCTCGAAGCGCTCGAGCGCGGACCAGTCGAGGCGTCAGGTGCATCCTCCACAGGTGATGAGGTGATGTACGTGGCACCGCAGTTGCTGGCTGCGCTGGGTGAGCCGAACTGGGCGCGCGTCACGCTCATCGGCGTGACCTGGCGCTCACGCATCTGCGGCATCCTGTCCATCGGACACGGCGCGGCCGTGGCCTCATCCGGTGATCACATGGCGAGCGTCTTCGAGGAAGTCGGCATCCTGGCGAACCAGGTGCTGGCGGAGAAGGCACACCATCACGCCGAGGATTGGTCGGCACGAGGGGCCATGACCTCCATCCTCGAGCAGCACGCCTTCCAGACGGTGTTCCAGCCCATCGTCGACTTCCGCAGCGAGGCGATCCTCGGCTACGAGGCGCTCACACGCTTCCCCACGCAGGGCACGCCGGCCGAGGTGTTCGAGCGCGCCGCACACCTTGGACTGACCGCCGAATTCGAGCGTGCCTGCGCCGAGCAGGCCATCAACGAGGCGCAGGCTCTCCCACCGGACCTGTTCCTCACCTTGAACTTCTCCCCCAGCACGCTGCTGCAGCCGGCCACCCATGGCATCGTCAACCGGAGCACTCGTCCCGTCATCATCGAGGTCACGGAGCACGCCGCGATCGAGGATTACGAGCAGGCCATGTCAGCGATACGACGGATGCCGAATGCACGTCTGGCCGTTGACGATGCCGGGGCAGGGCATTCCAGTTTGCGGCACATCATGGAGCTCAAGCCCGTGATCGTGAAGATCGACATCTCACTCATCGCTGGCATCGATCAGCGGCCCGACAAGCGCGCGCTGGTGGCGGGCCTGGTGCACTTCGCGGCATCCACGGGCATGACCCTCGTCCTAGAAGGTGTGGAGACCGATGCCGAGCGCGCCGCACTGCACGAGATGACGGAACTGTGGCCCCAGGCGATCGTGTGGGGTCAAGGATATGTGTGGGGTCGTCCCGCACCACGGTGACGGATCGCGGAACCGCGCCACCGTACAGGTCAAGCGAGCGAGGGGCCCGCGATGTGTGGCACCTCCACGAGGAAGCCGACGCGCGACGGGCGACCCTCGAAGTTGGCCGTGACGGAGGAAGCGCGCACGACCCTTGGCCGCGCCCCTGGATCATCGACCTCGAAGGTCAAGTCCAGCGAGAGCTCCGGCCGTTCCAGGATCGGCGTCGTCACGTCGACCCGGTCCCAGTAGCGCTCGGGAAGCGCCCGCCTGGCCTCCATGCCGAGCAACTGCGCTGCGGACGCATAGCCCAGCAGTGCCGCTGCCTGCTCGCTCACGAGCACGAATCGACCGCCCTCGACGACGTAGATGCCGACGGACGCCCTCTCCAGGATGTCGCGGTAATTGCGCTCGCTCTGTTCGTGCGCTTCACGCGTCTTCAGCTCCTCCTGCCGGAAATCCATGCTGTCGAGCGCGAACGAGATGTCCGACGCCATCTCCTCGAGCAGGGAGTCCAGTTCGGGATCGAAGTTCTCCTCATCCCGCGAGTACACGGAGAGCGTGCCGACCGGTCGCCCGCCCTTGCGCAGTGGGATCGCGGTGGTGGAGGCGTAGCCGCGTCGGCTCGACGCGGCGCCGAAGACGTCCGTCGGCAGTGTGGTGGATTGCCGCCGCCAGAGCACCCGATTCTGACGTCGCGACAACTCCGCCAGATCACGTTGCCCATCCGCATGCCGTGCCAACTCAGCAGCACGCCAGGCCAGGAAGTCGAGTGAATCTTCGCCCGCCCAGGCGACCGGGTGCAGCTCACCGGTGGGCAGCTCCTTGCCGATCCACGCGAACTCGCCGAATCCACCGAGCACGATGGCTTCACAGACCGTGTGGAAGATCTCCGATTCCGAATTGCTCTTGACGAGCGCCTGGTTGCACGCGCTCAACGTCCGGTAGAGACGCATCAGGCGCTCCACACGCGCTTCCGTCGACTTGCGATGATCGATGTCGATGAGGACGCCGCGGACCACCGCTCCAGCGCCATCGGGCGTGCGGACGACCACCTCGCCTCGAACGGACAGCCAGTGCCGACTGCCGTCGGGCCACATGACGCGGAAGTCGAATTCATAGAAGTCCGGCCCTCCGGGGGCCAGGCAGGCCGCGATGGCGTCGCCGGAGGGAGCACGATCGGCCTCGACGGTCGCGTCCAGGAAGGTGCTGCGATGCCACACCTCCTGCCAGGGAAGCCCGTACAGGCTGTCGTGGTTGCGCGTGCGGGACATGCGATCTTCAGCGACCCGGTACTCCCACACGGCAACGTGCCCAAGCGTGGTGGCAGCGCGCACCAGTTCCGGCGAGGCCTCAAGTTCATCGGGCAGGCTGGAGGGCGAGTCGGCAGGATCGCTGTCCGTGGGGAACGCAGTCATGGAGGCTCCTCATTCGGCGCACAGCGTACGACAGCGTGGGGCCAGCACGCGGGCATGCGCGCCCTCTGGTGTGCCGCGCCCGAGAGGGAGCCCGGCGCGGGCCAGAGCAGGTTGGAGCCTGGCCCGCTGCTCCACGACACGCAACGCCCCCGAGATGCGAGACTGTCACGCGTCAGGCGGACCAATACATCACAACCGTAGGGTGGGTCGGGCTCGAACCGACGACGACCGGATTATGAGTCCGGGGCTCTGACCAACTGAGCTACCACCCCGCCGCGCCGAGTCTATTCAGGGATCTGTGGCCGCCTGCTCGCGCACCGCGTCGCCCCGAGCAACGGCACGAACATCTCGTCGCAACGCGGAGCGCTCACTACATTGCAGCAATGAGGGCATGGCGGCTGTCGTGGCTGCGCTTCTGGCGCCGGTCCACCGGGCTGGGCGGCGCTGTCCTGCTCATCGCTGCCGTGCAGGGCGTGCTGGTGCTCGTCATCTCCGCCCAGGCGACCGTCGAGTCGCAGGCCGTTGCGGAGCGGGTGTCCTCACTGCCCCCCGCCAGCCAATGGCTGTCGGTCACGACGAGTGACCCGCAGGCGCTCCCGGACACCATTCGCGCCCTCGCGATTCCGTCGCTGCAAGGGCTGTCAGGCAAGCGCATCTTCGAACACCTCACCTACCGGCCACTCTCCGACCAGCGCTTCGGTCGTTACCAGTTGCTTGCCGCAGCAGGCCCCGCCGCCGAGTTGACATTGGATGCGGGACGCCTTCCCAGCGCGTGCACGCCCTCCTCGTGTGAAGTGCTGCTGGTGGGAAGGGCCGACTTCCATGCCCCATCCGGCCTGCAGGTCGTCGGCCACGCCAGGCTGCGCCCGGATTCTGCGCTGGCGCTGGGGCTCGAACCGGGCACTCCCCTGCTTGTCGGCGCCGATGTCAGCGGCATGGCCCGCCTGCGTGCGCTCGTCGCGGTCCCACACACCCTGAGTTGGTCGGCGCGCATCGACCCCTCGATCATCAACGCCACGGGCATCGGCGGCTACATCGATCGGCTGATGACGGCGGCGGATCGCCTGAGTCTGCAGAGCGGTCAACTGCAGTTGGTGGCGCCGACCACCCAGTTGGCGGCGACACATGCGCAGGTGCTGGCACTCCAGCGTCGCATGCTCGGGTTGGCCCTGTGCCTGCTGCTCATCGTCGTCTTCTCCGTGCACCGCATCGCGCTCGCGTCACGGCGTGAGCATGACTCCTTGCTGCAACTGGGCCGCCAGTACGACTGGTCGACGGGTGAGTCCTTGCTCCTCACCGGCGGGCTTGCCGCGTTGGTCGTCGGACTCGGCGGTCTCATCGGTGTCGGCATCGGTGTCGCTTCGAGCGAGTTGGCGTTCCGGAGCCCGCACACCGTCGAGCCGTTGCTGGCCTGGTGGACCGTGACGTTGCTCGGCACGGGCTGGCTGGCGTTGATCGCCGGTCTCGCACTCAGGCGCTGGGCGGGCGCGGCGGTGCTGGCACTCGCCTGCGGTACCTGGGTCACAATTGCGTGGCTTGGCGGGTACGACGGGCAGGTCCTGCTGCTCTCCTGCGCGGGTGGCGCGCTCGCCGTCCTGCTCGCGCCTGCGGGCAGGCGATTCGCGACACGGCCATTCACACGGAACCTCCTGCGAGCCAACGCCTCCCGCTTCACGGCCATGGCGGTCGTCACGGGCTTCCTCGCCGCCTTCGTCATGTCGTCGATGGCATCGCTGGCCACCTTGCAGCAAGGCATCACCGATCACGCGATCTTCGCCAGCCCCTTGGCAACGCGCATCACCTGGGGCGATCGCCTGCCCATGCAGGACCACTCGCTCTCCGACTACTCGAGGATGTCCGGTGGGGGCAGGGTGTTCCCCGTACGCACGGTCGTCACCAGCGTGCGCGAGAGCGTCGTGCAGGACATCCCCGTCCAACTCATCTCGGTGGATCCGGGCGCTTGGACACAAGTGCCCGACATCAGCGACCAGACCGGGGTTCCCAATCGTGCGATCACGTCTGCCCTGCCAGCCAACGCGAATGCAGTCGGCCAGACCCTCCGCGGCAAGCACCGACTGTCGGGTCACGTGCTGGGCCTGGCGTCGACGGTCTCGCTGTCCGTCTGGGTCATGAACGACCGCCTCGAATCCACGCAGATCCCGTTGACGGTGCAGGCGAATGGCAGGTTCAACCTGCAGATCTCGGCTTCCACGGTCGCACTGCTCGGTTTCGCCCTCGCCGAGTTGCCGGACGCCATGGCACACCGAGCGCATGCCGTTGGTGAGGGGCGCAACGCCCTCGCTGCTCCCACCGGGACGCTGGTGATCGACGCCCTCTCCGCTGACACAGCGCCCCTCGACATCGCTGCATCACTGCCGGCGACCGGTCCGATGCGTGCCGTGGGCGTGGGCTCCCTGCGCTGGCCCTACGCACTGGTGGGCGGCCAGGCCTTTGCGTCGGTGGTGCGTCCGCCCGTACAGGTGCGCGCAGTCGTGGACCCTGCGACGTCATCGCTGGTTCGGAACGGCGTGATCGCCGTGCGGCTGAACGGGGCTGTCGTGGTGCCCGTCCGGGTTTCCCTTGTGGTACAACGACTTCCCACCGTCTCGCAGCGCTTCATCCTGTTGGATCCCGGGACCTTGGACGGGTTGTTGGCGGCCTACGCCCCGGAGAGCCTGCGGGTGAGCGACATCTGGCTCACCCGGCCGTTGGCGCCGTCAGTCGCGCAATCGGAAGCGATGGTCGGGCTCACCGTGACGAACCGCGCCGGCGTCGAGGCGCTCGACGCGGCCTCGAGTTCGAGCGCTTGGAGCGAGCGCACACTGGAGTTGCTGGTGCTCGTGGTTGTGCTGCTCTTCATCGCCTTCGCGCTGACGTCGGTGCGGGAGGTGGTCGGCACTTCGGACTTCGCCGGCTGGGAGGCGCAGGGCCTTCCTCGGAGTCGCATGTCCAGGACGGTTCGCGATGTGGTCGTGGCCTTGACCGCGTCCGCCGCAGCGCTCGCGCTGGCGGTGCTCCTGCTGCTGCTTCCCGTCGTGCTCACCTGGTCGAACATCGATCTCTCCGGCAACCCCGCCGTGCCCCCGTTGGCGCCGCAGGCGGACCTCGGCCGGCAACTGCTCGTGCTTGTCGGCACACTGCTCCTCGCCTGGACCGCGGCCACCGCGGCCGCTCGTAGCGGCGTTCACCGGGCCCCGGCACCGGAGCAGCCATGAGCATCGCACTGCATGGCTTGGTCAAGGTCTACGGAACGGGGTCGAGCGCCGTTCCCGCCCTCAACGGACTCGACCTGACAGTGGCGGATGGCGAGGTGTGCATCGTGCGCGGGCCGAATGGGTCCGGAAAGACCACACTCGTCGGCATCCTGAGCGGCGAGCTCGAACCCACGGCCGGCTCGGTGCTCGTTTCCGGTGGCGGTGGCTCGGACCCGCGGATAGGGGTGGTGCGCCAGTTCGACAACCTGGCGGGGCAGCTGACGGTGCGGGAGCACTTCGCATTGTTCGGAAGCGCAAGTGGACTCGAGTTCGTTCCCCGCGCCATCCATCACCGCCGCATTGCACGACTGACCCGTGGCGAGCGACAGGTAGTCGCCGTGGCCCTGGCCATGTCGATGGAGCCCGATGTGCTGCTTGCCGATGAGCCCACGGGAGCACTGCCACCTGAGGAGGCGGAAGCGCTGTACGACGCGCTGGACCGGCAGGTGCGGCAACGTCACGTGACTGTGTTGCTGGTGACGCACGATGCGCGGGCCGAGCGCATCGCGGATCGTGTGGTGAGCCTGCGGGATGGGCGCATCAGCGAGCAGTGGTCGCCCGGTGCGGTGCCGAAGCAGGTCATCGACGCGCGCGGGTGGGTGCGCATCCCGGATGAGCTGCGCATCGGCCTGCACCGTCAGGTCGCTGCCATTCGCAGCGATCAGGGCATCGAACTCGCGGGCCGTGATGCCGAAGTCGCGGTCCTGCCCCCCTCGCCTCATCGTCGTCAGGCAACCAGCGAGCCGTTGCTCAGCCTCGAAGAGCTCACCTGCGGCATGGCGGGCCATCCCGTGCCGTCGGGCATCACGCACGTCTTCCGGCGCGGGAGCATCACGGCCATCACCGGCCGGTCGGGCTCGGGCAAGACCA
>DAHWFQ010000197.1:0-7476 GCA_027324895.1 Actinomycetota bacterium
CGGACGTCCAGCGATCCCGCGCAGGTTGGCGCACCTCGATCAGGTGAACTGCGCCTGCAGCCACTGCTGCAACCCCGCGAGCGATTCCTCTGAGAGCCCATGTCCCTCGTCACCGAGGTGTGCGATCACCTCGGCACCTGCTTCCGTCGTGAGGTAGGCCCAGGTGCGGTCCAGCAGATCGCGCGGGATGACGCGGTCGTTACGACCGTGCGCGAGGTACACCGGGACCGCGGTGAGCCGCTGCGGTGTGGTGGGGACGCCCGCCTCCCAGGGCACGGTCGCGTAGAGGATCGCGGCCCCGGCGAAGCGGGCAGGGTCCTGCAGCATCAGGCCACCCGCGAAGGCCCCGCCCCCGCTGAAGCCGACGAGGATGACCTTGCGCGGCAAGGGTGCGAAAGCATCCAGCCAACCCGTGAACCAGGCCATGGTGTCCGCGAGCGATGCTGCGACCGGTCTCCCGATCCCACGGTTTGCGAACCAGGCGAAGCCCCCGCCTTCGGCGATGGGTGCGTCGATGGCGACGTACTCCGCGCCAGTGGGCAGATGTGCGGCGAGCCCGATGAAGTCACGGGCATTCGACCCGCGCCCGTGCAGCAGCACCACCAGCGGCGCCTCGGGGTTGGGCTCGCCCAGGCGGGCGACGAACGGTGCGGGGAACTGGGTCATGGGCGGCCTCCGGTGCGGTTCCCTCGAGGTTAGCATTTAGTTGAACCTACAACCAAATCACCGCGTCCGTGACGGAGGCGATCAGATCGCGTTGGAGTCCAGCACCTGCTCCAGCATGGCCGCGGATGTGGGCCCCGACTTCCAGGCGGCGATGCGGCCCCGGCCGTCAAGGACGAGCGTGAAAGGCAGGGCATGCGTGGGGACGGTGGTGAAGGACGACTGCAGCACGGAGCGCGCATCGAAGATCACGGGGAACGAACTGGGATGCCCCTGCACGAACGCCTCGGCATCGCCCCTGCGATCCATGGTGTCGACGGCGTAGAACCGCACCTTCGGGCGCGCGGCCGCGGCGTTCTGCAGGGCCTGCCACTCCTCCTTGCAGGAGGGGCACCAGGAGGCCCAGAAGTTGACCACCGTCACCGCCCCGGCGAGCGTGGTCGTGGACCAGTTGTTCCCGGTGAGGAGCTCTGGACCCGACCAGGTGGGGAGCGGGACGCGCTTGGCCATGGCGACAACCGTGAATTCGCCGACCATTGGCTGTGCCGTCGCCATGCCCCTGGGCGAGGCCTTGACGCTGGGCTTCCGCGTTACCCGGCGCTTGGCCTTGGCTCTGGTCTTGGCCCTGGGCTTCGGCTTGGGCTTGGCGGTGGCATGTCGGGTCGGCGTGGGCACGGGCGTGGCGGTGGTGACGGCCGCCACGGCCGGGCGCGCGGGGAGCGCCACGGCAGTCGGGAGCGGGCCCACTGCAGCCGTCATCACGGCCAGGCCGACGGCGAACGCAGCACGGCGGTTCATGCCTGCAGCGTAGCCACGGCGCGGCCATCGTTCAGTGCAGCAGATCACCGATCAGGGCCCCTCGGGTGAGGGGCAACCCCACGCGTCCGTCTCGGGTCGGCTTCACGGCCAGCGTCTGGAAGATCGTGATGCGCTGCCTGTCGAATACGGCGGCCGAGCCTGCCATGTAGAGCCACCAGATGCGGGCCCGCTGCTCACTCGTGAGCCGCACCGCCTCGTCCCAGTGCCCGCGCAGGTTGTCGACCCAGGCCCGCAGGGTCAGCGCATAGTGCTCACGTAGGCCCTCCACGTCCCGCACCTCGAGGCCCGCGCCCTCCAGGGCGCGCAGTGTGGCGCTGAGCGTGAGCAGTTCTCCATCCGGGAAGACATAGCGATCGATGAAGGAGCGCCGATCCACGAACCACGACCGCGACACCGGTGGCGGGGGCGCGATGGAGGCGATGGCGTGGTTCAGGACGCGCCCGCCGGGCACGACCAGGCGCGAGAGTTGCTCCGCGTAGGCCGCCATGTTCTGGGCGCCCACGTGCTCGGCCATCCCCACACTCGCAATGGCATCGAAGGGACCGTCCGAGATCTCGCGATAGTCCTGCAATCGGAACTCCAGGAGATCGCCGACGCCGGCCAGGCGAGCGGCCTCGGTCGCAAAGGCCTGTTGCTCGCGGCTCAGCGTGATGCCGACTCCGCGCACCCCATGATGCTGTGCCGCGTGGATGAGGAGCGCACCCCACCCGCAGCCGATGTCGAGCAGGCGCTGGCCCTCGCTCAGGTCGAGCTTGGCACAGATGAGTGCGAACTTGTCCCGCTGGGCGGTGTCGAGGCCCACGTCCTCGCTGCGCCAGTAGGCACAGGAGTACGCCATCGAGGGGCCGAGGAAGAGCCGGTAGAAGTCGTTGCCGACGTCGTAGTGATGACTGATCGCGCGCCGGTCCCGACGCAGCGAGTGCTTGCCGGGTCCGCGGCGGCGGCGGCGGAGTTCCAGTTCGGGGATGCGCGGCGGCAGGCGCAACGCGCCCAGGGCACGCACATGCTCGAGCATGACCCGTCGGGGAACCCGGTCCTCGGCCTCGCCCAGGTTCTCCAGTTCCCCCGCCAGGAGGTCGAGCAACTCGATGAGGTCGCCGTCGAAATCGAGGTCCCCCGAGACGAAGGCACGGCTGAGGCCGATCTCCCCCGGGGCGTAGAGCAGCCCGGTGATGGCCCGGCGGCTGCGGAAGTGGAGCGTGGGTCCACCCTGGGGGCCGGCCTCCGCGCCCCGCCAGTCCCGCACCCGGAGCGGTAGGTCCCGACCCAGCACCTCGGAGAGCAACGCCAGGATCTCCTCGGCCGCTACCTTGTCCCGGCCCTGCTCAGCCCGCACCATGCGGTATTGGTATGGCAGGTTCCGCCGTGCGGTCAAGCCCCCGCCCTCCGCTCCCGCCCTGCGGGCCCCAGCCCAGCGTCGTCATGGCGGCAGCGAACGCACCGGTCAAAGGTGCGTCCCGGCAAGGTTCACCCGCTGTTTACCCAATTCGGACGTTCCCGGGAATTGTCGCTCCCAAAACCGTGTTATAGTTGAAGCATCAACCAATAAGGTTCAAACTTAAACGAAGGAGCACCACCATGGCCGTCATCGCAGGCCTCGCCGAAGGCACCTGGGCGATCGACCCCTCGCACTCCGAGGTCGGTTTCAGCGTCCGTCATCTCATGGTTTCCAAGGTCCGCGGCGCCCTCAGTGGTGTTGCCGGCACCATCACGGTCGGCGAAGCCGAGGTTGCGGTCGCCGCGACCATCGACGCTGCCACCATCGACACCCGCGACGCGAACCGCGACGGCCACATCAAGTCGGCCGACTTCTTCGACGTGGAAAACCACCCCACCTGGACCTTCGCGTCCACCGGCTTCCAGGCCAAGGGCAACGACATCACGCTCACCGGTGACCTCACGCTGCGCGGCGTCACCAAGCCCGTCGTGCTCGACGTCGAGTTCGTCGGCGTGAACACCGACCCGTGGGGCAACACCAAGGCCGGTTTCGAGGCCAAGGGCGAGCTCAACCGCAAGGACTTCGGCGTGGAGTGGAACGCTCCGCTGGAGACCGGTGGCGTGCTCGTCGGCGAGACCGTCAAGCTCGAACTCAACATCCAGGCCGCACTGCAGAAGTAGGCAGCCCGGGCAGGCGACTGCCCGCAAGCGCTTGCACCAGGGCGAAGGGGTCGGACCGCAAGGTCCGGCCCCTTCGTCATGCCCGGGACGCGCAATGCGCAACCCCCCATATGCGCGACTTCCTGAGGTGTTCGGTCGCTTTCCGCCAGGAAAAGCGACCGAAAACCTCAGGAAGTCGGATAGCACAGGGGTGCGGGGCGGGACTTGCCCTAGACCTGCTTCCAGGTCTGGTCGCGCACCCACTGCGGGAGCATCCCGAGGAACACGTCGGACACCTTCACCTCGCCCGTGACCAGGTTCTCCGCCGCCCGGTTGCCCGGCTCCCACGGATCGTCGCCGATGCGCTGCTGCAGCTCGGCGAGGCGCAGTTTCAACGATTCGCGGACGTCGAAGTACGCGGGGTCGTCGTAGAGGTTCCGCGTCTCCTGGGCGTCGCTCTTGAGGTCGAACAGCTCCCACTCGATGGGGCCCTTGGTGGGGCCGGTGAAGGGGATGCCCATGCCGTCCGCGTAGTAGTAGATGAGCTTGAAGCGCTCGGTGCGGATGCCGTAGTGCGACGTCGTGTTGTGGATCGGGTCCTCGTGCTCCCAGTAGCGGTAGTAGACCGCGTCCTGCCAGTCGTCCGGTGTCTCGCCGCGTAGCACCTCCCGGAAGCTGCGCCCCTGCGCACCGGCGTGCATCTCGACGCCCGCGTAGTCGCACAGGGTCTGCGCGAAGTCGACGTTCGTCACCATGGCATCGACGACGCTGCCCGCCGCCACCTCGCGCGGGTAGCGGATGAGGAAGGGCATGCGCAGTGACTCCTCGTACATGAAGCGCTTGTCGTACCAGCCGTGCTCGCCGAGGAAGAAGCCCTGGTCGGACGTGTAGATGATGAGCGTGTCATCCGTGAGCCCGCGCTCGTCGAGGAAGTCGAGCAGACGTCCGGTGTTCTCGCCGATCGACGCGATGCCGCGCAGGTAGTCCTTGATGTAGCGCTGGCAGGCCCAGGACTGGCGCTCCCTGTCCGACATGCCCTCGGGGGCGTCGCCCTGGCCGGCCCATGCCGGCATGTGCTTCGCGATGTTCATGCGCGCACGCTTCACGGCCTCGATGCGATCGGTGAGGTCCTCGTGCAGCGTCTCCGGCTCCGGCAGGTTCTCATCCGCGAAGAGGTCCTTGTGCCGCTCATCCGGGTACCAGGGCAGGTGCGGCGCCTTGTGGTGGACGAGCAGGCAGAAGGGCTCGTCGTCCTCGAGGCTGTCGATCCAGTTCATCGCCAGGTCGGTGATGATGGTGGTGACATAGCCCTGCTTCTTCACCTTGCCATCGGCGGTGATGAAGTCTGGATCGATGTAGTCGCCCTGGCCGGGCAGGACCTCCCAGGCGTCGAAGCCGGTCGGCTCGGAGAGCGGACCATGGCCGAGGTGCCACTTGCCGAAGATCGCCGTGTGGTAGCCGTCGTCATGCATGGCGCTCACGAAGGTGGGCAACCGGTTGTCGAGGTCCTCCCAGATGGTGCGGACACGGTTCACGTGGTTGTAGGTGCCGGTGAGGATGGCCGCGCGACTGGGCGCGCAGATGGAGTTGGTGCAGAACGCGTTGTTCAGCTTCGCACCCTCGTGGGCGAGCCGATCGAGGTGCGGCGTCTTCATGAGCAGCGGCGAATAGGCGCTGATCGCATGCGCGGCATGGTCGTCCGACATCATGTAGATGATGTTGGGGCGCTTCCTGTTCTGTTCGGTCATGGCCTTCCTATTCGATCGTCGCGAGTTCAGCGGTCAGGGCATCGATGGTCGCGCGCGGCAGGGCTCCCGCAATCATCGCGGAGAGGTTGATGAGCGTCAGTCCCGGCATGCGCATGACGTAGCCGCCGACTGCGCCCACCATGGGGAGGTGGCGTTCGAGCACCGCCCTGGCCCGGGGGTCAGCCATGACCTCGCCGAGTGGGGTGACGATGCTGAAGCGGGCGTTGGGGAATTCCTCCGCGCGCGGCGTGGGCCTGAGTGATTCCTGGAGGCGTTCCCAGCCCTCGCGGATGAGCAGGTGCTCCCGGCTGAGCGCACCCTCGCGCGGAAGGCGCAGGCGCTCGAACTGGCTGACGGGCGCGTCGTTCGCGACCATGAGGTCGCGCATGACCGTGGCCAGGCGCAGTTCCTGCTCGTCGTCGATCAACGGCGTGTGCTGCTCGGGATCGCTGGCCAGGTCGAAGAGCAGCGAGCCCCAGTAGTAGGCACTCTGCATGGCCGAACCGGGGACGCGCAACGGCTTCACGCCCTTGGTGAAGGCGAAGGGCTCGACGAGCTCGGAGGCGCTCAACTGCGCGACCGGGAAGCGCTGGCGCATGTGCGTGGGCATGAGCGTGTGCTCGAACAGCGGCTGGTTCGATGCGAGCGCCGGCGCTCGCATGTACACCCAGCGCCCATCAGTGACCGATACGTGACCGCCGAAGCTTCCGAAGAGCCCCGCCTCGCGAATCGGTTGGTCGACGCGCTCTGTCTCGAGCAGCGGTTGGCCCTGCATGTCGGGTGTGCGCTCGATCCCGAAGAACTCCAGCAGGGTCGGCCCGAAGTCGATGGTCTGCACCAGCGACTGCCGTCGCTCACCGGCGATGCCGACGCGCGGGTCCCAGATGAAGAGCGGCGTGTGGATGGTCTCGTCGAACCAGGGTGCCGCTGACTTGCCGAACCAGCCGTGCTCACCGAGCAGGAACCCGTGGTCCGTGCAGACGATGAGGAGGGTGTCCTTCCACATGTCGTGCAGGTCGAAGTGGTCGAGCACGCGGCCCAGGGAGTTGTCGCAGAAGGTGAGGAGCGACGCGTACTCGTAGCGGACGTGCTCGACGGCGGCCCCGTCCTGCGTCACCTTGGCGTAGTCCGGCCAGTCGAAGTGGGGGCCGCTGTACTCGTGCGGGTAGTGCTTCTTGTGCTCGTTGTAGGAGTAGAAGGGCTCGTGGGGATCGAAGGTCTCGATCTGCACGAACCAGTTGTCCTCGGCCAGGTTGGTCTGGATGAAGTGCAGCCCGGCATCGAAGGTGAGCGTCTGCGGATGCGTCTCCACGCTGGGCAGGTAGGCCCGATTGACCCAGTCCTGGCGCCACATGGGGAACTTCATGGCCTTCAGGTCCTCGGGGATCTCCACCTCGCCGACGACGCCCTTCCAGGCGTCACCCTCCTGACCGCGGAAGAACTCGTAGGTGTTGTAGCGGTTGTGGTACGTGCCACCGCCGTCCTCCCAGTAGTGCTGGTGGTCGGTGACGAGGTGCGTGTAGATGCCATGCTGTTTGAGCATCTCGGGCACGGAATCGTCGAAGGGCTCCAAGGGGCCCCATCCGCGATGGAGGAAGTTGTGTCGACCCGTGTGCATCTCACGGCGCGCCGGCATGCAAGGCATCGACCCCGCGTAGCAGTTGTCGAAGCTCACGGTGCGCTCGGCCAGCCGCTGGAAGTTCGGCGCCACCGTCCAGTCGCAGCCGTACGGCGGCAGCATCCTCCGGTTCAGGCTGTCGAACATCACCATGACGGCGCGCATCGCGGCCTCCATTCCGGGCCATCACTGACCCCTTGCTTGGCTCGGACCGGGCGGCGGAGAGCGCCCGGTCCGAAGTGTCCGTGAAATTCAGGCGACCGCAGCGGCCATGGCCTTGCGCCGTGCCGACCGCCGCCGTGCCTGCGCTTCGGGATCGGGAATCGGTGCAGCCATCATCAAGCGCTGCGTGTACGGATGCTGCGGATGCGATGTGACCTGATCGCACTGCCCCCATTCCACGATCTCACCCGAGTACATCACGGCCACACGATGCGATACGTGCCGCACCACTGCAAGATCATGTGAGATGAACAGATACGCGACACCAGTGGCGCGCTGGATCTCCAGGAACAGGTCGAGGACGCGCTC
>DAHWFQ010000202.1:0-4622 GCA_027324895.1 Actinomycetota bacterium
CCAGTTCGAGAGGTCGTCGACGTAGTCGGCGATGAGGCGACCGGCGCGCTGGGTGTCGAACTGGTCCAAGGCGGCGTCGACGTCGCGCGCCACGCGGTTGGCTTCGGACAGCGCCCAGCGATCGAGGATCGGGCGTTCCGCCACCGGCGGCACCGGCAGCTCACCTGGGGTGAACGCCGACTCCCGCGCGTACAGCGCCTGGAAGTACACGGTGTTCCAGTACGTGAGCAGGGTCTTGCGCACGACCTCGGCGATGGTGGTGTGGCCGACGCGTCGCGCCTGCCATGGTGACCCGCCGGCGAGCATGAACCAGCGCACCGCATCGGCGCCGTGTTCATCCATGAGCGGGATCGGCTCCAGGATGTTGCCCAGGTGCTTCGACATCTTGCGGCCCTGGTCGTCGAGGATGTGCCCGAGGCAGACGACGTTCTTGTACGAGGACCGGTCGAACACCAAGGTGCCCACGGCCATCAGCGTGTAGAACCACCCGCGCGTCTGGTCGATGGCCTCACAGATGAAGTCCGCCGGGTAGACCGCCGTGAAGTCGGTGTCCGTGCGGTGCGGATAGCCGAACTGCGCGAACGGCATCGAACCGGAGTCGTACCAACCGTCGATGACCTCCGGCACCCGGTAGGCGGTGCCGCCGCACTCCGGGCAGGCGAAGGTGATGTCGTCGACGTAGGGCCGGTGCGGATCGGTTGCCGTCACATCGCGACCGGCGCGCTCCGAGAGCTCGGCCAATGATCCGATGGCGGTGAGGTGCTTCTGCTCGCAGCGCCAGATGGGGAGCGGAGTTCCCCAGTAGCGCTGACGGGAGAGTGCCCAGTCGATGTTGTTGTTGAGCCAGTCCCCGTAGCGGCCCCACTTGATGGTCTCGGGGAACCAGTTGGTGCTGGTGTTCTCGCGCAGCAGCGCGTCCTTGATGGCGGTGGTGCGGATGTACCAGGACGGCTGCGCGTAGTAGATGAGCGCGGTGTGGCAGCGCCAGCAGTGCGGGTACTGGTGCTCGTAGGGCAGGTGGCGGAAGAGCTGCCCGGCCGCTTCCATGAGGCGCACCAGGCGGTGGTCCGCGTGCTTGAAGAACTTGCCGCCGATCTCCGGCAGGTCCGCCTCGAAGGTGCCATCCGGGAGGATCGGGTTGATCACCGGCAGGTCGTAGCGCCGGCAGGTGACCAGGTCGTCCGCACCGAAGGCCGGCGCCTGGTGCACGAGGCCGGTACCGTCCTCGGTGGTCACATAGTCGGCGAGCAGCACAGTGTTCACCGGTGCCCCGGTTGCGGGGAAGGGGATCCAGTCGAAGGGGCGCTGGTATCCCATGCCCTCGAGCTCCACTCCCTTCACCGTCTCCAGGGTGACGGCATCCTCGCCGAGCACGCTTGCACGCAGGTTGGACGCGATGACGAACAACTCGCCATCGGCCGTGCGGGCCACGTCGTAGTCGACGCTGGGATTGGCGGCCACCGCGGTGTTGGAGACCAGCGTCCACGGGGTGGTGGTCCAGATCATGAGCTGCAGTCCGGGGTACCGGCCCAGCAGCGCGCCCGACGTCACGGGCAGCCGGACGAAGACCGACTCGTCGGTGATGGTCTCGTAGCCCTGTGCCAATTCGTGATCGGAGAGGCCGGTGCCGCAGCGCGGGCAGTACGGGGCAACCCGGTGGTCCTGCACCAGCAGGCCCTTGTCGAAGATCTGCTTGAGGCTCCACCACACCGACTCGACGTAGGACGGGTTCATCGTCCAGTAGGCCTTGTCGAAGTCCACCCAGAAGCCCATGCGCTCGGTCATGGCGGTGAACTCACCGACGTGGCGCAGGACGGATTCGCGGCACTTGGCGTTGAACTCGGCGACGCCGTAGGCCTCGATGTCGCTCTTGGTCTTGAAGCCGAGTTCCTTCTCAACCGCCAACTCGACCGGCAGGCCATGGCAGTCCCAGCCGGCCATGCGGGGGACGTGGTAGCCCTTCATGGTGCGATAGCGGGGGAAGACGTCCTTGAAGACCCGGGCCTCGACGTGGTGCGTGCCCGGCTTGCCGTTGGCGGTGGGAGGTCCTTCGTAGAAGATCCACTGCGGACGGCCCTCGGTCTGCGCGAGGGATCGCTCGAACACCTTCGATGACTTCCAGGTGGCCAGGATCTCCCGCTCCATGGCGGGCAGGTCGATCCGGGGCGGGACCGAGCGGTACATGCGCGACCTCGCTCGTGATTGGCAGTGGGGCAGGGCAAGGATAGTCGGGCGTGGTCCTCGACCTCCGCCTGGAACTAGGGTCACGTCATGCTGCGCGTGCCCATTCGCGTCCGTCCGGGCGTCTCCCGTGCGGGCGTGGGAGGTGCGGTGGGCGGGCGCCTGCAGGTGCGAGTCAATGCTCGAGCCGTCGATGGGAAGGCTACGGAGGCGGCATTACGAGCGATTGCGACGGCCTTCGACGTCCGTCCCGGCGACGTCGTACTCGTCTCCGGCGCGACCGCGCGGGACAAGTTGGTGTCCATCAGCGGTGACGAGCTCGCCCTGCGATCACGACTTGATGAATTGCTCAGTAATTAGCCGCGTGTCGCGTCCAAGTCCTTGACGCGGGGGCTAGCCTGCCTGCAACTCTCGGACGAAGGCGGATGGGGATGGCTGCGAAGAAGGCCGTGAAGGCACCGGCGGGCAAGGTGGCTGCCAAGAAGGTCGCGAAGAAGGCAGCCCCGGTCAAGCAGGCCGTGGCGAAGAAGGGCGTGCCCGCCAAGACGGCGGTGAAGAAGGTTGTGCCCGCCAAGACGGCGGTGAAGAAGGCGGCCCCGGTGAAGAGGGCCGCCCCGGTCAAGAGGGCCGCTCCGGTGAAGAAGGCGGCCCCGGTCAAGAAGGCCGCTCCGGTCAAGAAGGCCGCTCCGGTCAAGAAGGCCGCGCCGGAACTGGTGCCGCTCGTGGAGCCGGTAGCCACGGCCCCCGAGGCCAAGGTGCCCCGACGCGCACATGCCGAGAAGCCGACCGCGGCTCCGGTGCCGATCGCTCCCGAGGGGCCCACGTTGCAGATCCCGAAGGCCATGAAGCAGCCCCACTCCATCGCCAAGCCCAAGCCCCATGTCCGAGAGGATGAGACGCCGTTGACCGCTCAGGAGCTCAGGGAGCAGCGGAGCATGCTCGAAACCGAGCTGGCGCGTCTGCAGGGCGAGCTCATGGTGGCCGAAGGCGCGTTCACCGAACTCGTGCGCAACGAGGACTTCGTGGGTGATGACACCGCCGACGTCGGCAGCAACACCCTGGAGCGCGAGCAGGAGATGAGCCTCAACGCCAACCTGCGTGATCTCGTCGACCAGACCTCGCGTGCCTTGCGTCGCCTGAGCGATGGTTCCTACGGCCGCTGCGAGTCCTGCGGCAACCCCATCGGCAAGTACCGACTGCAGGCCCGGCCGGCCGCCACGCTCTGCATCAACTGCAAGGAGCGCGAGGACCGCGCCTGACGCTCTGCCCTTCGCCCTCGCGTTGGCTAGGCTGCGGGAGTGCGATCCCGGTTGTTCGTCCTTACCCTCGCCCTGGGCGTGTGGGTGCTTGATGCGGCGAGCAAGCGCTATGCGCTGCAGGCCCTGGCCAACGGTCGGCAGGTGCAGATCGTCGGCGACTGGCTGAAGTTGCAGCTCACGGCCAACTCCGGCGCCGCCTTCAGCATGGGCACCAGTATCACTTGGGTGTTCACCGTGCTGGCCGCAGTGGTGATTGTCGGCATCCTCGTCGCGGCATCGCGGGTGACCAGCCAACTCTGGCTGGTGGGGCTTGGAGGACTGCTCGGCGGCGCTGCTGGGAACCTCACGGATCGCCTGACCCGCCCGCCGTCGGTGGGCATGGGGAACGTCGTGGACTTCATCGCTGTCCCACACTTCCCGGTGTTCAACCTGGCGGACAGTGCCATCGTGTGCAGCGTCCTGCTCATGTTCCTGGCGTCGGCCCGAGGCATCCCCTTCCACGATCGTGACTCCCTGCCCCATGACTGACGTGCGCACCGTTGTGGTGCCGGAGGGTCTGGATGGCGAGCGCGTGGATTCCGCGATGGCCCGCATGCTCGGGTTCAGTCGGACCAAGGCCGCCGAGTTGGTCGCGGCCGGCGACGTCCTGCTCGACGATGTGGTGCCGGACAAGTCCACTCGCGTCATGGCCGGATCCCTGCTCGAGGTCACCATCCCGGCGCCGGACGAGCCGGTACGCGTCGTTCCCGAGGACGTCCCCGACCTCACGGTCGTCTACGACGATGACGACGTGGTGGTGGTGGACAAGCCGGTCGGCGTGGCCGCCCATCCCAGCCCCGGTTGGACCGGCCCCACGGTGATCGGCGGACTGGCCGGACGCGGCTACCGCATCACGACCAGTGGAGCGGCGGAGCGCCAGGGGGTGGTCCACCGCTTGGACGTCGGCACCACCGGCATCATGGTCGTCGCCAAGAGCGAACGTGCATACACCGCGCTGAAGCACCAGTTCAAGGTGCGCTCCGTCGAGAAGATCTACCACGCCCTGGTGCAGGGGCACCCCGATCCGTCGTCGGGCACCATCGATGCCCCCATAGACCGCCATCCCACCCACGACTACAAGTGGGCTGTGGTGCAGGGCGGCAAGCCCAGCGTCACCCACTACGAGACGCTCGAAGCCTTCCC
>DAHWFQ010000212.1:0-3209 GCA_027324895.1 Actinomycetota bacterium
GCGGTCGTCGCCAGGCCGGAGCGACGCCCGCTGTGGCAGTAGACGGCGTAGGTCTTCGACTTGTCGAGGTGGGCGATGCCGGCCGCGAAGTCGCCCTCCTCATCGATGTTGACGGCCCCGGCGATGTGACCGCTGGCGAACTCGGCTGGTGTGCGTACGTCGATGACGGTGACGCCCGGCGCCTGCACCTGCTTGGCGAAGGTGGCCGCATCGACCGTGGTGACCGCCGTTCCACCGCCACAGGCGGCGAGCGTGAGGGCGGCCAGGGCGGCCGCCACGACCATGTGGATCCGTCGGGGGGAGATGCTCGTGTGCATACCCCCTAGGGTATACTGATTCCACGGTTCGACGCCCGTCGGCACCCTGTCCGGAGGATCACATATGTGCACTCGCACCACTTGTCGCGTCTGCAGCAAGGCCACCTGGAGCGGCTGCGGCCAGCACAAGGAACTGGTGTTGTCGGGCGTCCCGCGCAACCAGCGCTGCAAGTGCACGGCCGCTGACATCGCAGCCTGGAAGGCCCAGCAGAAGCCGAGCTTCCTCGGCAGGCTGTTCGGGGCCGGTCGCTAGGCGCGTCGCCGGGCCGCCAGGGCGCGCAGGGGGTCACCGCTCAAGCGGTTGACCGTCCACTCGTCCATGGCCACCGCGCCGAGCTTGCCGTACACATCGACGGCCCGCGTGTTCCAGTCGAGCACCCACCACTGGAAGCGGTCGTACCCGTGCTCCACGGCGATGCTCGCCAACTCCGCCATGAGTGCAGTGGCCACACCCCGCCCGCGGAACTCGGGCTCCACGTACAGGTCCTCCAGGTAGATCCCGTGGTTCCCCGTCCAAGTGGAGTAGTTCAGGAACCAGATCGCCATGCCCACCACATGACCGCCGACCTCGGCCACGTGCGCGTACAGGGCCGGGCGCCCCGATGGGACGTCGCCTCCCTCGAAGAGTGCGCGCGCCAGTTGGGCGGGCGTGGCCGTCACCGCCTCAGGTTCGCGCTCGAAGATCGCGAGGTCCACGACGTAGCGGTGCAGCGTGTTGACGTCGGCCGGCAGGGCAGGGCGGATGTGGATCAACGCAGCGCCCCCCGGGCCGACTTCGTGAGGATGGCGCCCAGGGCGGCGAGGGCCGCCAGCACCAGCAGGACCCCGATGGCCCGGGTCGAGGCCTCCTGCAGTAGGGGCTGTGCGACCACCAGTCCGAAGGCCTGCACGAGCAGGAATGCCGTGAGGGCGGAGTGCCGCCCGCGCAGGAGCAGGAGGTCGACGAGCAGGACCAGCCCAGCGAATCCGACATACACCGCGACGAGCACCGCCGGGGCCAGGTCGGCGCCCGACCCGGAGATGCCCTGGGTGCTGCCGCCGCGTTCGAAGGCGGCGATGGAGACCCCGTAGCCGAGCACGGCAAGCGCCTCCAGGAGCCCGATGCCGACCGCAATGCGCAGCGCCGTCGGCAGGGAGGTGAACGCGGGCATCCCCGAACAGTAGAAGTACGCTCATTGGGTGTCCACGCTGGTGATCGTCAACCCCAACGCCACGGCCGTGCAGCCGTCCGTGTTGGGCGTGGTGGTCGAGGCGTGCACGACGCTGGGCGAGATCCGCATCCGCACCACCGATTCCCGTGACCAGGCGACCGATGTGGCGGCCGCAGCCCTCGATGACGGCACCGAGATCGTGGTGGCCGTGGGGGGCGATGGCACCGTGAATGCCATCGTGAACGGCCTGCTCTCACACGGTGTGCGCCCCGGGGTGCCCTCGCTCGCCGTGGTCCCCGCTGGGAACGCCAACGTGTTCGCACGCAACCTCGGCTTCCCCAACGACCCCGTCGAGGCCACCTCCATGCTCATCGACGGCATCCGCGAGCGTCGGGTGGAAGCGGTGAACCTGGGCCGGGCGGACGACCGCTACTTCCTGTTCAACGCGGGCCTCGGCCTGGATGCCGAGGTGCTCACCCGCGTGGAGCGGCAGCGGGCCCGCGGCCTGAAGGCCTCGCTGCCGCTGTACGTGGCCTCGGGGGTGCTCGCGCACGCCACCCGCACGCCACTGGCCGCACCACCGATGACCATCGTGTTCGAGGAGCGCCCAGCACTCACCGACGTCTTCACGGTGATCGTCCAGAACGCACCGGTCTGGACCTACTTCGGGTCCATTCCCGTCACCTTCGCACCGGACGCCGGCCTGCACGACGGCCTGGCCGTGTACGGCATCCGCTCCTTGGACACCATCTCCGTGAGCAACCACCTGGCGCGGGCGGCGCTCCGTCCCTCCTCGCTCGACGCCGACTCGGGCGCGGTCGATGTGCGCCACTTCACGGTGCGGGCCGCCGTGCCCACCCCCCTGCAGCTGGACGGCGATGTCGTCGGCGACCGCTCCGAGGTCCGCTTCCACTCCATCGATCGTGCGCTGCGAGTGGTCACACCCCGGGCATTTTCGGGTGATTCCTTGCCATTTGTGGGAGGTCCAGCACCCTTCACCGTTATCTGAATGTGACTTATGCCACGAGTACCCAAAGCAAATTCCCTGTTAAGGGCGTTGGAATCACTCGCCAAACGTGTGAGGCTGTGCGCCTGCAGGTCATCCATATCCAGGAATTGCCTGCCTCATGGGGACGTTGACGATGAAGCAAACGGCTTCAGCGGACTCCCCCGGCCGCTTGGCCGAACCCAAGGAGGACGCGATGGATTGGCGCCACAATGCCGCCTGCCGCGACGAAGATCCGGAACTGTTCTTCCCCATCGGGAACACAGGGCCGGCGCTGCTGCAGATCGAAGAGGCAAAGGCCGTCTGCCGCCGTTGCGCGGTGGTCGAGACCTGCCTGGCCTGGGCCATTGAGACGGGACAGGACGCCGGCGTGTGGGGTGGGCTGTCCGAGGACGAGCGCCGCGCCCTGAAGCGTCGCAACCAGCGCGCCCGCGCTGCCATGCGCGCCCTCTGAACCACGAACGCTCGCGAACGGCCGCCTGCGGGCGGCCGTTCCGCTTTCTCAGAGCGGTAGGTCGATCGTCGCCCTGGTGCCACCCCCGGGTCCGGCCCCCAGCGTGAGGGTGCCATGGAGTTCGCCGGTCACCAGCGAGCGGACGATGGACAGCCCCAGGCCCTCGGGCGCATCCGCCACCCCCGGGCCGTCGTCGTCGACGTGGATGACCAGGCGTTCCCCACGAACCGCGGTGACGCGCACCCAACCGGGCCGCTCGCGGCCCGTCAAGCCGTGCTCCA
>DAHWFQ010000222.1:0-3507 GCA_027324895.1 Actinomycetota bacterium
AGCTTCTGCTTGGCGAAGGCGATCGACTCGCGTGCGACCTTGATGGGGTCTCCGACGCCGTTGCCCGGCTGCGGAGCGAAGGTGGGCACGGCGACACGGTCGCCGACCACCTTCAACTGGTCCACGGCGTTCGGTCGCTGGAGGTCCGCGGCCACCAGCAGGGGCGTGTGGCCCTGTGACTTCAGGTGGCGCGCCAGCTTGCCCGCCAGGGTGGTCTTGCCAGCGCCCTGGAGGCCCACCAGCATGATGACGGTCGGCGGCAGCTTGGCGAAGGTCAGACGACGGGTCTCGCCGCCGAGGACCTCGACGAGCTCCTCGTGCACGATCTTGACGATGGTCTGCGCCGGATTCAGTTGGCCGGTGAGATCGGTCTCCGCCGCCCGCTCACGAATGCGGTCCGTGAACACCTTGACCGTGGGCAGCGCTACATCCGCCTCGAGTAGTGCGCTGCGGATCTCGCGGACCATGCGGTCGATGTCGGCCTGGGCCAACTTGCCATGGCCACGAAGCGACTTGAACGTGTCGGCAAGGCGATCCGACAACTGACCGAACATCGTGAACCCCTAAGCAGTGAGGGGCGCCAGACTATCGGAGGCGCCGGACGGCCCGATCAGCCGTTGTCCGCCGCCAGGAGCACCGTGGAGACGGCTTCGACGGCATCCTCGCGTCGGTGCGGCAGCAGTCGGCTGCCGTCCGCGTCGACGAGGTAGAGGACATCGATGACCTCGGAACCGAGGGTCTCGACACGGGCGTTGAGGACGTTGAAGTCCATGTCCGCCAAGGCTCGCGTCACCCGCCAGAGCAGCGCCGGTGCATCATGCGCCCGCACCTCGAGCACGTCTGCTCGGTCGCTGGCGTGCTCCAGCAACCGCACCTTGGGCGGCGGCGGAGTGAAGCCTCGACGCTTGGGGCGCACGGCCCGCAACGAGGAGATGGCCGCGTCCAGTGCCGCCGAGCCATCGATGGCACGGCGGATCTGCGTCTCGATCAGTTCCGCTGCGGGTGGGTCCCCGAAGGTGGGCACGGTCATCCAGGACTGCAGGGCGCGACCGTCGCGTGTCTCGAACTGGGCAGAACGGACATCGAGGCGCTGCAGCGAGAGCACGCCGGCCACGGTCGAGATGAGCCCGACCCGGTCCTGCGCTGCCACCGCCACCTGCACGCCGTCGGACTCGGCTGCGACCGCGATGCGGGTGCCCTCCGCACGCACGAGCTGCGCATGGGCGTCCCACAAGGGCGGCGCCTCCGGCGCGGTGACCCCCTCCATCGCGGCGTGCGCACGGTGGACGAGGTCGGCGATCAGGCGCGCCTTCCAATCGGACCAGGCCGCCGGCCCGGTGGCCAACGAATCGGCCTCCGTGAGCGCCTGGAGCAGGTCGAGCATGTCGTGTGAGCCGGCGGCGGCGACCACGGCACGAATGGTGGCGGGATCCTCGGGGTCGCGGCGGGTCGCGGCTTCGGAGAGCAGCAGGTGGTGCTGCACGAGCACACGCAGGCTTGCCACATCCGCCGGTGGGAAGCCGAGCCTGGTGGCGATGTCCTGCATGAGCGCTGCACCGGTGGAGCTGTGGTCCGGGCCCCGGCCCTTGCCGATGTCGTGGAACAGCGCTGCCACGACGAGCAGGTCCGGGCGGGTCACGTCACGCATGAATGCGGCGGCATTGGCGGCCGCCTGCACCTGATGCCGATCGACGGTGTACGTGTGCAGCGCGTTGCGCTGCGGCAGCGAACGTACCGATTCCCAGTGGGGAAGCAGTCGGGTGAAGCAGCCCGCGTTGTCGAGCGCCTCCCAGACGGCCACGGCACCCGCACCGGCACCGAGGAAGGAGATGAGGGCGTCACGCGCGGCGCGCGGCCATGGTTGCGGGATCTCCAGCGGGGACATGGCGAACCGTGCGACCGTCTCGGGAGCGATGAGCATGCCGGCCTGCGCCGAAGCGGCCGCGGTGCGCAGCAGGAGCAGCGGGTCACGGTCAAGGCGCGCCTCGCGCGCCAGGAAGGCCTCACCGTTCTGCGCGACCACGCCATCCGCCAGCGGGAAGCGCTCCTCGGGCTGCGCTCGGAGGCGCTGCATCACCGACTTCTTGCGGGTGAGACGGGTGACGCGCTGCCACGTCACATCCGATGCGTAGGCGATGGCACGGCCCGCGTCGATGACCTCGCGCAGGAGCAGGTCGTCACTGCGCACCTGCAGCAGCTCGGCAACCCGGGACTGCTCCTGCATGGCGAGCTTGGCGGTGGCGCGACCGGTCACCTGGTGGAGGGCATCGCGCACGTCCATGAGTCGTTGCGCGGCGGCATCGACCTCGGCATGCGAGTAGTCGGTGACCCAGCTGGCGGCAATGGCACGCAGGATCGCCGCGTCACGAAGCCCCCCGTAGGAGTCCTTGAGGTCGGGTTCGAGCAGGTGCGGGAGTTCGTGTTCGCGGGCGATGCGTGCCAGCACCTCCTCGTGCAGTTCCGGCAGCCGGTTCTGGGCGAGGCCACGCCAGTCACCGAGCACGCTCGTGCGCACCGAGTCGGCCAGCGCGGCATCACCCGCGACGTAGCGCGCATCGAGGATGCCGAGCGTCACCTTCAACTCGCCGGACGCCAGGCGACGGGTCTCTGCCATGGTGCGCACGCTGTGGTCCAGCGCCACGCCGGCATCCCAGATCGGGTACCAGATGGCGTCGGCGACGCGGGCGACATCCGCCGCAGAGGCGGAGTTGGGATGGACGAGCAGCAGGTCGAGGTCGCTGTAGGGCGCGAGTTCGCCGCGACCGTAGCCGCCGACGGCGATCAGGGTGCCGCCGATGGCGGCCAGGCCGGCGTCCGCGGCCAGTTGCGAGACCCAGGAGTCCGTCGCCTTCACGAGCGCGTCGGAGCGCGTGCGCGATGGCATCCCGACCGGGATGAGCGATCGTGCCTTCAGCAGCTCGGCGGCGGTGCCCATGGGATCCCCTAGACCGCGCCGGGTCCGCGTTCGCCGGTGCGCACCCGGACCACCTCGTCCAGGTTCGTCACCCAGATCTTGCCGTCGCCGATGCGGTCGGTGTGGGCGGCCTCGACGATGAGGTCGATCAACCCGTCCACCTGCGCATCGTCGACCACGAGCTCCAGGCGCACCTTCGGCACCAGGTCGATGCGGTACTCAGCACCGCGGTACACCTCCGAGTGACCGCGCTGCCGGCCGTAGCCGCTGGCCTCCGACACCGTCATGCCCTTGACGCCGAAGTCCTGCAGCGCCGACTTCGCGTCGTCGAGCTTGAACGGCTTGATGATCGCCGTCACGAGCTTCATGTCGTGCTCCTCCCACCGCCCGGTCGCCCGGACCGGATGTCCCCGGACTCTCCCACGCGCCGGCCGCCCACGGCCGGGGCGACCACGGGACAGCGGGTCCCGACGACCGACACCGGTCGGCCGTCGGGACCCGCACCCCCCGTCATCCGTGGGTCTAGAGGGCGTCCGGCCCGCGCTCGCCGGTGCGGACCCGCGCGACGGTCTCGACTGGGACCGTCCAGACCT
>DAHWFQ010000239.1:0-16150 GCA_027324895.1 Actinomycetota bacterium
CCTCGCACCCGAACCGCGGGCCCTGCTCCTGGATGAACCGACGCGCGGCCTCGACTACGCGGGCAAGGCGCGCCTGCGTGACATCCTGCAGCGGGCGGCCGGACTGGGCGCCGCCGTGCTCGTGGCCACGCACGACGTCGAGTTCGCGGCCGAACTGGCCCACACCGTGGCCGTCATCGCCGATGGCGAACTGGTGGTCCACGACACCGCAGCACACGTCCTCACGACCTCGCCGTTGTTCGCCCCGCAGGTCTCGAAGGTGCTCTCGCCGCAGCATTGGCTGACCGTCGACGAGGTCGTGGACGCATGCGGCGGCTAGCGCCGGGCGCCCTGCTCGTCATCGCCAACCTCTTCGGCGCACTCGCCTTCGCCTGGCCCTTCGTCTTCCCGGGGAGCGGTGGTTCGCGACTCACGCCCTACGCATGGTCGGTGGCCATGCCGGTCCTCCTGCTCGTGGCCGCGCAGACGCTGATGTCGCGCGACCGTGACATCAGACGGGTCACGATGATGGCGACGCTGGTGGCCCTCGCAGCCGCGGCTCGGCCGCTGGGCGCAGGGGTGGCCGGACTGGAGCCGATCTGGACCGTGATCCTGCTCTCCGGCCGCGCACTGGGGGCCCGAGCCGGCTACGTCATCGGTGCGCTCGCGATCGCGGTGAGCGCCCTGGTCACAGGGGGCGTCGGGCCCTGGCTGCCGTACCAGATGATGGTCGCGGCCTGGGTCGGTGCGCTCCCCGGATTGCTGCCCCGCCTGCGCGGCCGAGCCGAGGTCGTCTGGATGAGTGTGCTCGGGCTGTTCACCGGCATGGCGTCCGGGGCCCTGCTCAACCTCTGGTTCTGGCCCACGGCAGTCGGCCTGTCCAAGGACATCGGCTTCGACCCCACGGTCACACCCCTCGCCAATGTCGTGCGCTGGCTCCACTTCGGCCTGCTCACGAGTGCGGGCTTCGACATCCCGCGCGCAGTCATCACGGCGACACTCCTGTCGCTCTCCGCGGGCCGCATCCTGCCGATCCTGCGACGAGCCACGCGGCGGGCATCGTTCGTGGCGGTGATGCCGGCACCAGCCGAGCCACTCGATCGTTGAGAATGAGCGCATGGATCTCGACCATCGGCAGGGCCCGATCGATGCCGCACCCCGGGCGGGCGACTCCCCCATGGCCTGGTGGCGGAGTCTGCGGCCGGTGGGGCCGGTTGCAGCGCCGCTGCCCTCAACCTGCTCGTGGGAGTCCGGATCGCGCGACGTGGACGCGGAGATCGATGCCGGTGCCGCCGCCATCCTGCTGGTGTCCGACACCAGCGCGGGCTTCCATGCGCGCGCCCTGGCTGCGCTGTTCGCGGCCGTGGATGCCACAGCGGTGACACCGAAGTCCGTTGACGACCTGGCCTGGATGCTCGCGTGCGCCGCCATCCGTGATGCCATCCCGCCGCTCAGGCGTCACGCCGATGATCCGGCCACCCTCCTCAGCGCAGACCCCGAATTGGCCTGGTTGACGGCGGCCATCTACCGCAGCGCCGAGCGCCATACTCCGGTGGTCATTGCCGGGGCACTGCCCACCATCGCACTCCTCTGCGCACAGCGCATCGGTGACGCGATCACCACGTGGGTCCAGATCGGCATGGAGGACGATGATGTGGCGGCCCGCGCCGCACAGCGACGCCTGGGCAAGACCCCCTGGATGAGCAGCATCCTCCCCCTCGACCGCAGCTCGCGCATCGAACTCATGCGTACCGCGCTGGCCTCGCTGGACGGGTTGCGACCGGAGGACCTCAGCGATTGACGCTGGTGTCCTTGAGGAACGGCGGCTTCACCACTTCACACAGCAGGGCTCGACCGCGCACGTCGATCACCACTTGCGCGCCCTCGACGATGGCGGGTGACAGGTAGGCGAGCGCGATGCCGTTCTTCAACGTCGGCGAGAAGGTGCCGGACGTGGTCTCGCCGACCAGCGTGCCCCCCAGTTCGTCGCCGAACACCGGCATGCCACCGCGCGGGATCCCGCGCTCCAGGGCGAGCAGTCCGCGCAATGTGCGGCTGGGGCCTGCCGCCTTCTCAGCCACCAGCGCGTCGCGGCCGCTGAACTGCGGCTTCGTCCAACCGACCGCCCAACCCACGCGCGCCTGCACCGGCGAGATGGAGGTGGAGAGCTCATGGCCATGGAGGGCGTATCCCATCTCCGTGCGGAGCGTGTCGCGTGCGCCCAGGCCCACGGGCACCGCACCGGCCGCCGTGGCCGCGTCCCACAGTCGCACGATGACGTCGTTCGGCGCCACCAGTTCGAAGCCACGTTCGCCCGTGTAACCGGTCCGACACACCATGACCTCGGTGCCCTCGAAGTCGACGTCGATGAAGCTCATGTACTCATGGGCGTGCGAGATGCCGAGCGCCTCCATGACGGAGTCCACACGCGGACCCTGGATGGCAAGGATGCCCATCTCGTCATGACGGTTCTCCAGTGTCACGCCGGCCGGCAGCCGCTCCGCGATGTAGGGCGCGACCACCGACGCGTTGCCCGCATTGGGAACGATGCGGATCTCCTCCGCGGAGCGCCGGTACACGATGAGATCGTCGATCGCACCCCCGGAATCGTTGCAGAGCAAGGAGTACTGCGCCTGCCCGTCACCGATGCGATTGATGTCATTGGTCACGATGGCATTCACGGCGTCCAGGGCAGCGGCACCGCGGATGCGCAACTTGCCCATGTGCGATACGTCGAAGATGCCGACGGATTCGCGCACGGCTGTGTGCTCGGCAACGATCCCTTGGTATTCGATGGGCATCTCCCAGCCGCTGAAGTCGACGAGCTTCGCGCCGAGGGCGACATGGCGATCATGGAGTGGGGTGCGCTTGAGTTCAGTCACACAAGGAACCGTATGCGTGGGTATCGACTGGCAGCACCGCATGACGGGGTGCAGGATGCACTCATGACAACTCTTGCGCTGAGCGGCACCGCACCTGCGAGTGACGCCCATATCGTCTTCATCCGCCCCATTGCACGTGCCGGCATCGAACTGCTCGGCGACCATAAACTCAAGCGTTCCGCCTCTGTCATAGAGGCGCTGCTTGCGGTAGGTGCGAAGGCCGGCAACGGCGAAGTGACCGCCGTCCCCGCCGGATCCTCCGCTGCCGCACCGATGGTGATCGCCGTCGGACTCGGCAGGTCATCAGGGGTCGATGACGTGCGAGCGGGTATCGGCAGCGCGGTGCGATCCCTGGTCGGCAGGAAGAAGGCCGTCGTGGTGCCGCCATCGGGCGACGAGGAGACGTTGCGTGCTGTCGTGGAGGGCGCGCTCATGGGCGCATACGCGTTCGACGTCTATCGCACCAACAAGGCGGACATGCGCCCGCCCGTGAAGTCCATCGCAGTCCTGGTGGACAATCCCACGGCCTCCGTGAAGGCGGCCGTCGCGCGTGCGCAGGCGACTGCGGCAGCCGTGAACGGCGCCCGCGACCTCGCGAACACGCCCGCGAACGACCTCTATCCCGCGACCTTCGTCGAGCGCGCACGGGCGCTCGTCAGCGGTTTGCCGATCGAGGTCGAGGTGCTCGACGAGGCGGACCTCGCGGCCCAGGGGTACGGCGGGATCATCGCCGTCGGCAAGGGTTCTCAGCGTCCCCCACGCCTGCTCCGACTCGCCTACCGGCCGGCGGGCGCGACCAAGCACCTGTCGCTCGTCGGCAAGGGCATCACCTTCGATACCGGGGGCATCTCGCTGAAGGCGCCGCTGGGCCAGTTCGAGATGAAGACCGACATGTCCGGAGCAGCGGCAGCCGTCGAGGCCATCGCAGCGCTCGCGAGGATCGGCCTGCGCCTCAATGTGACCGCGTACGCGGCGCTCGCAGAGAACATGCCCGGTTCCAACGCCCAGCGCCCCGGGGACGTCCTCACCACCTATGCCGGCACGACCGTGGAGGTGCTCAACACCGACGCAGAGGGTCGGCTCGTCCTCTGCGACGCGCTGACGAGGGCACAGGAGGACAAGCCCGACATCCTCATCGACGTGGCGACACTGACCGGCGCCTGCGCGGTGGCCCTCGGCCCGTTGATGTCGGCGCTCCTCTGCAATGACGACGAGCTGAGTTCCGGCCTCATGCGCTCGGCCGGTGCTGCGGGCGAGCACATGTGGCCGCTGCCCCTCACCAGCCTCTACCGGGACATGCTGAACTCCAAGGTCGCGGACCTGCAGAACGTGAAGGAGATGGCAGCGCCGGTGAAGGGAGGCACCATCGTCGGTGGCCTCTTCCTACAGGAGTTCATCAAGCCGGGACAGAAGTGGGCGCACCTCGACATCGCGCCTACGGCCTTCAACAACGGCGGTGCCTACGGGTACACACCCACCGGATCCACCGGTGCGGCCGTGCGCACGTTCATCGAGTTCGCGCACTCATTGGTGTGAGTGCACGCCCCGCAGCGGGAGTGAGCGAACGGTGAGCCCATCGGGGGTCCGGCCAGGCGCCGGGCCCCCGATGCGTTGCCCCATGCGTCCACACTTCGGCCCTGGCTTTGCCATACCCCCGGCCGATGGAACAATCAGGCAGATTCACCGTTAGGAGATGCTCGTGTTCGATGTCGTGATTCTCGGTGGTGGCAGCGGCGGCTACGCGTGTGCGCTGCGATCCGCGCAACTGGGCCTGAAGGTGGCGCTCATCGAGCGCGACAAGCTCGGTGGCACCTGCCTGCACCGCGGCTGCATCCCGACCAAGGCCCTGTTGCACGCCGCTGAGGTCGCGGACACCGCGCGTGAGGCGGAGAAGATCGGCGTCCACGCCACGCTCAACGGCATCGACCTGCCCAAGGTGAACCAGTACCGCGACGGCGTCGTCGGCCGCCTCTACAAGGGCCTGCAGGGGTTGGTGAAGGCCGCCGACATCACCTACATCGAGGGCAGTGGCCGGGTCGTGTCCCCCAACGCGGTTGAGGTCGACGGGCAGCGCATCGAGGGCAGGAACCTGGTGCTCGCAACCGGCTCGTACTCGCGCAGCCTGCCGGGCCTGGAGATCGGCGGCCGGGTCATCACCTCCGACCAGGCGCTGAACCTGGACTGGATCCCCAACACGGTGATCGTGCTCGGCGGAGGCGTCATCGGTGTCGAGTTCGCCAGCGTCTGGAAGTCCTTCGGCGCTGCCGTGACGATCATCGAGGAGATGCCCCGCTTGGTGCCCGCAGAGGACGAGTCCGTGAGCAAGACCCTCGAGCGCTCCTTCCGCAAGCGCGGCATCGCCTTCTCCACAGGCGTCCGCTTCGCCTCGATGACCCAAGATGAGAACTCCGTCACCGCGACCCTCGAGGACGGCAAGACCTTCACCGCCGATCTCATGCTGGTCGCGGTCGGACGTGGTGCCAACGGCGCCGGACACGGCTTCGAGGAGATCGGCGTGAACGTCGACCGCGGTTGGGTACCCACCAACGAACGGCTCGCCACCAACGTCCCGGGCGTGTACGCCGTCGGTGACCTGGTGCCCGGGCTGCAGCTCGCGCACCGCGGCTTCCAGCATGGGATCTTCCTGGCCGAGGAGCTCGCTGGTCTCAACCCGCGCATGATCGAGGACCGGGCCATCCCCAAGGTGACCTACTGCGACCCCGAGATCGCGTCCATCGGGTACAGCGAGGCACAGGCCAAGGAGAAGTTCGGCGCTGACAACGTCGAGTCCTACGAGTTCAACCTCGGCGGGAACGGCAAGAGCCAGATCCTCGGCACCACCGGTTTCGTCAAGCTCGTGCGCGAGAAGCAGGGACCGGTCGTCGGCATCCACATGATCGGCGCACGCGTCGGCGAGCAGATCGGCGAGGCCCAGCTCATCTTCAACTGGGAGGCCAGCCCCGAGGACGTCGCGCCATTGATCCATGCGCACCCCACCCAGAACGAAGCACTCGGCGAGGCGCACCTCGCGCTTGCCGGCAAGCCACTGCACGCGCACGCGTAGGACGAAGGAGAACCATGTCGATCCAGGTCACGATGCCGGCGCTCGGAGAGAGCGTCACCGAAGGCACGGTCACGCGTTGGATGAAGAACGTCGGTGACAGCATCAGCGTCGATGAGCCACTGCTCGAGGTGTCGACCGACAAGGTCGACACCGAGATCCCGGCACCCGCCGGCGGTGTGCTGCTGGAGATCCTGGTGCCCGTGGACTCCACCGTGCCGGTCGGCGCCGTGGTCGCCGTGATCGGCGAACCGGGAGAGGCGACATCCCCCGCACCGGCCGCACCGACACCCGCCCCAGCCGCCGCGGCTGCGCCGCTCCCCCCGGCACCGGCCGCACCGACCGCAGCCGCCGCACCTGCACCTGCTGCACCTGCGCCTGCTGCACCGCTCGCCCCGGCACCTGCCGGGGCCGGCACCCCAGTGCTGCTGCCCGCGCTGGGCGAGAGCGTCACCGAGGGCACGGTCACCCGTTGGATGAAGAACGTCGGCGACAACGTCCTGGCGGACGAGCCCCTGCTCGAGGTGTCCACCGACAAGGTCGACACCGAGATCCCCTCGCCCGCATCCGGCGTCCTGCTGTCGATTGCCGTCCCCGCGGACACCACGGCGCCGGTGGGTACCGTGCTCGCCATCATCGGCTCGGCCTCCACGGCACCCGCTGTGGTTCCCGTGGCAGCGGCCCCAGTGCCTGTTGCGCCCGCGCCGCCCGCGGCCCCTGTCGTGCCTGTGGCCCCTGTGCAGGCAGCGCCCGCGGCCGCTGCGGTGGCTGTCGTCGCGACGGACCTCGACGCCTATGTGACGCCACTCGTGCGCAAGATCGCCAGCGAACAAGGGGTCGATCTCTCGACGCTCAAGGGCACCGGCGTCGGCGGGCGCATCCGCAAGCAGGACGTCCTCGATGCAGCCGCCGCCAAGCAGGCCGCGATCGCGCCTGCCGCACCCGTGGCCACGGCTCCCGTCGTTTCCGCACCGGCGGCAACGGCCGCACCGGCCTCCGCCTCCTCCCCCCTTCGCGGGCGCACCGAACCGCTCACGCGCCTGCGCAAGGTCATCGCGCAGCGGATGGTCGAATCGCTGCAGATCTCCGCGCAGCTCACGTCGGTGGCCGAGGTCGACGTCACGAACATCGTGAACCTGCGCAGCCGCAACAAGAAGGCCTTCGAAGCCCGCGAGGGTGTGGGCCTGTCGTACATGCCCTTCTTCATCAAGGGCCTGGTGGACGTCCTCAAGGCACACCCCACGCTGAACTCGTCCATCGACATCGCGGCGGGCACCGTCACCTACCACGATGCAGAGCACCTGGCCTTCGCGGTCGACACACCGCGTGGCCTGCTCGTGCCGGTCATCCGTGATGCCGGTGACCTCTCGATGGCGGGCCTCGCGCGCAAGGTGGCGGATCTGGCAGAGCGCACGCGTTCCGGTCAGGTCTCGCGGGATGAGCTCTCGGGCGGCACCTTCACGCTCACGAACACGGGGAGCCGCGGCGCGCTCATCGATACCCCCATCGTGAACCAGCCGCAGGTCGCGATCCTGGGCCTCGGTCAGATCGTGAAGCGCCCCGTGGTCATCACGGACTCGGAGGGCGGCGATGTCATCGCCATCCGCCATATGGTGTTCCTGTCGCTGACCTACGACCACCGGATCGTGGACGGAGCCGATGCGGCGCGCTTCCTCACCGACCTCAAGGTGCGCTACGAGCAGGGATCCTTCGACCTCTAGGTCGCACGGCATCATGGAAGGGGCGCCCATTGGGTGCCCCTTCCGCATTCCCGCCCACCGCACGTGTCAGTCCACCGCGCGATAGCGTGAGCCATGCGCGTTGCTATCACCGGGGCATCAGGCCTCATCGGCACGGCCCTCCACGCCTCGCTCGTCGCAGACGCTGATGTCGAAGTCATCACGCTCGTCCGTCGCCCTGCACGCAACGCCCGTGAGCTGCGCTGGGACCCGGACACCGGCACGCTTGATCCCGCGGGTCTCGCAGCTGTGGACGCGGTCGTGCACCTGGCGGGTGCCGGCGTCGGTGACCATCGATGGAACCCCGCCCACCAGCGCCTGATCCTGGAGTCGCGCACGCGTGGCACAGACACCATCGCTCGGGCTGCTGCCGCTGCGGGGGTGGCCACGCTCATCAGCGCCTCGGCCATCGGCTTCTACGGGGACACCGGCGACCGGGCCACCGATGAGAGCGGCGCGCGCGGCCGGGGATTCCTCGCTGACGTGGTCGCCGCCTGGGAGGGCGCCGCCCAGCCTGCTGCTGAAGCCGGCATGCGCGTGGCATTCACCCGCACCGGGCTGGTCGCGGCCAGGGAGGGCGGCGCATTCGGGCGCATGCTGCCGCTGTTCCGCCTCGGACTCGGCGGACCGCTGGGGAACGGACGTCAGTACTGGTCACCGATCACCCTGCGGGACGAGGTGCGCGCGCTGCGCTTCCTCCTGGAGCGGCCACTCTCCGGAGCCTTCAACCTCACGGCCCCGACGCCCGTCACGAATGCCGAGTTCACGCGAGCACTCGGCCGTGCGCTGCGCCGTCCAGCCGTGCTCCCGGTGCCCGCCTTCGCGCTGCGCGCGGCGGTCGGTGCGTTCGCGGGTGAGATCCTCGCCTCGCAACGCATCGTGCCGGCTCGGCTGCTGGCGGCCGGCTTCCAGTTCGAGGACGCAACGCTGGACGCCATCACTTCGTCGTTGCTCTGATCGACGAGTAGTAGACCCATCCCCACGCGGTGTTGCGCAGCTCGACGTTCCAGGTGGCACGCCCGCGCGCTGCCACGGTCTGCAGAACCCTGCCCCGACCGTCGACGACCTCGTACGCACCCAGCTCATCGACCACCGTGACCAGCGCCCGTGGCTCGCGATCACCCACCGTCGAGTACTGCTCAGTGACGGAGATCACGCGCATCGGATAGGTGCGCAGGTGGGCGTGCGCCCGCTGCAGTCGCTTCAGCAGCATGTCGTCGGTGTTGAAGGCCGGCGAGCTGACGGCGTCCACCGTGAGCACGTCATCGTTGCCCGGTTCGGTGAACATGTGGCCGCGTCGCAGGTCCAACTGCTCGATGACCGGCTTCCACTGCAGTGGTCCCGGTGTCCTGCGCATGTCGACCGCGGCTGCCGAAGATGCCGTGGGGAGGGTCGGCGCCGGGGCCGCCACGGGTTTCGCCGCACCGCGCACCAGGTTGCTCAATGCGGAGAGTGCGAGCAGCAGCGCCAGCGCGGCCGCCACGATGTAGAGCACACGCTTCCTGCCAGGCGGGACCCGGAAACCCACCGCTTGCCCGTTGGTGGCCCGCCTGCTCGGCGGCTTCGTCGGAGAGGGCCGCCCGTGCGGCGCCGGGGGCGCGTCGGTGGCTGCTGATGCTGGCGAGGTGGAGTCCGTTCCTGCCGCGTCGCGCAGGTCCTTCAAGATGCCGGAGAGTCGATCCATGTCGGCATCGTCATCACAGGTGGCTGTGGATGACTGCGTATCCACAGTTAGCCTGCCCTCATGACAGTCCGACGCATCATCGCCACGTCCGGCGGTTTCATGGCCTCCGACAACTACGAACTCGCCAGGCCGGGCAACACCATCCTGGAAGCGCTCCGCATCACGGGCAAGGTGCGACCGCGCGTATGCCTGCTCCAGACGGCATCCGGCGACCCCGCAGCGAACTACCTCCGCGGTTACGAGGCCCTCACGCGGATCGGCTGCGACGTCACCCACCTGTCGCTGTTCACGATGCCCACGCACGACCCCTTCGAGGTGCTCACGTCCAGCGACCTGGTGTGGGTTGGCGGCGGCTCGGTGGCCAACCTGCTCGCCGTGTGGCGCGTCCACCGCGTCGACGAGGCGATTGCCGAGGCCTGGGACCGCGGGGTCATCCTGGGCGGAGTAAGCGCCGGGTCGATCTGCTGGCACATCGGCGGCGCCACCGACTCCTTCGGGCCCACCCTCCGCCCCATCACCAACGGGCTGGGCCTGCTCCCCTACGGGAACGGTGTCCACTACGACTCGGAACCGCAACGCCGTCCGTTCATCCAGCAACTCGTCGCCAAGGGCACCTTCACCACCGCCTTCTGCACGGACGATCGCGTGGGCATCCTCTACGAGGGCACGGAGCCCGTGCGCGTGATCACCGACAACGACGTCGACCCTGCGACGGGTCCCGCGGCCTACCGCGTGGAAGCGGTCGGCGGCGAGCCCGTGGAGACCCGCCTGGCACCGGGCGGTGTCAGCGCCTGACGAGCACCAACTCGTCCATGAATGAACTCACCGGTGTCGCGCACAGGCGCTCGTAGTCGAGGGCGAGGTCCAGGATGCGCTCGCTCTGCGCTTCGTCGAACACCCGGTGCACATTGGTCCGGAACTTCTCGAGGAGCAGCGGCAAGCCCTCCTCGCGTCGGCGCTTGTGGCCGATCGGGTACTCGACGAGCACCTCATCCGTGCTCGTCCCGTCCGAGAACCGGATGGACACAGCGTTGGGGATGCTGCGCTTCTCAGGGTCCAAGTAGTCCGCGGAGAAGCGCGCGTCCTCCACGCACCTGATCCGCGCGCGCAGGGCATCGATGCGCGGGTCCCCGGCGACGACATCCTCGTAGTCGCGGGCGGTGAGCCGACCGAGGATGAGCGGCACGGCCACCATGTACTGGACGCAGTGATCCCGATCAGCCGGGTTGCGGAGGGGGCCCTGCTTGTCGATGATGCGGATGCAGGCCTCGTGTGTACGGATAGTGACCGATTCGATCTCCTCGATGCCCCTGCCCCGCTCGCGCATCCAGTGGTGCAGGGACATCGCTGCCTCGACCGCGGTCTGGGCATGGAACTCCGCAGGGTAGGAGATCTTGAAGAGGATGTTCTCCATGACATACGAGCCGTACGGCCGCTGGAACGTGAAGTGCCGGCCGCGGAAAGAGGCGTCGTAGAAGCCCCAGACCGGTGCCGTGAGGGCCGACGGATACCCCATCTCCCCGACCTGCGCCATCAGCGCCAGTCTCACGGCGCGCGAGGTCGCATCCCCCGCGGCCCACGACTTGCGGGTGCCGGCGTTGGGGAAGTGCCGGTAGGTGCGCAGTGACTGGCCATCCACCCAGGCCAGCGAGACGGCGTTCAGCGCCTGCTCCCGCGTCAGCCCCATGAGCTCGCAGGCCACCGCCGTCGAGGCCACCTTGACGAGCACCACGTGGTCGAGTCCGACCCGGTTGAAGGCGTTCTCGAGCGCGATGCACCCCTGGACCTCATGCGCCTTCACCATGGCGACGAGCACGTCACGGATGGTCAGCGAACGTCGGCCCGATCGGGTGAGCCAATCGGCCACGGCGAGGATCGCACCCAGGTTGTCGGACGGGTGACCCCACTCGGCGGCCAGCCAGGTGTCGTTGAAGTCCAACCAGCGGATCGCCGTTCCGATGTTGAACGCGGCCTGCACGACATCGAGTTCGAGATCGGTGCCGGGCACCCGGGCGCCGCGGTCGACCGATGTGCCGGGCACCAGCGGCCCCAGCAACTTCGTGCATGTCGGGTACCCGAGTGCCTCCAGCCCGCAACCGATGGTGTCGAGCAGGCAGTTCCAGGCCGTGCGCAGCGCCACCTCCGAGCGGACCTGGTAGTCATACACGTAGTCGACGATGTCCTGCATCTCCGGATCGAAGGCTTGCGCGGCGATCGCAGGGTGCTCTGCCACGGCTCAGCGCTCCTCGATCGAGACGAAGACCCGGTCCTCGGGACCCGTGTAGTTCGCGCCGGGTCGGATGATCTTGTTGTCCTCGCGCTGCTCGATGACGTGCGCGGCCCATCCCGCGGTGCGTGCGAACACGAACACGGGAGTGAAGAAGTCCGTGGGGATGCGCATGGCGTGGTAGGCCACTGCGCTGTACCAGTCGAGATTGGCGAACATGCGCTTGGCATCCCACATCACGGCCTCGATGGCTTCGGCGACCTCGAACAGCCCGGGGTCAGCGACGGACAACTGTTCCGCGATCGCCTTGACGATCGGGCTGCGTGGATCGTTCACCGTGTAGACGGGGTGTCCGAAGCCGATGATCACCTCATGCTGCTCCACGCGTTCGCGGATATCCGCCTGCGCTGCAGCCCCGTCGGTGTAGCGGCCCATCACCTCCAAGGCGGCTTCATTGGCACCACCGTGCTTGGGCCCGGCCAGTGCACCGATCGCACCCGTGATCGCGGAGTGGATGTCGCTGCCGGTGCCGGCGATCACACGCGCGGCGAACGTCGAAGCATTGAACTCGTGCTCTGCGTACAGGATGAGGGACGCGTTCATGGCGCGCTCCCACGCCGCAGAGGGCGCACGTCCGTGCAGGAGCGTGAGGAAGTGCGCGCCGATGGAGGAGGCGCCGGAATCGCAACTGATGCGCTGGCCGGAGCGGGAGAAGTGGTACCAGTAGCAGAGCATCGAGGGCAGGCAGGCGAGGAGGCGATCTGCGATGGCGCGCGCGCCGTCCGCGGCGTGGTGGCCGGCCTCCCCCTCCATGGTCCCCAGTGCGGAGACGCCGGTTCGCAGCACGTCCATGGGATGCGCGCCCGCCGGGATGCGCTCCAGGACCTGCAGCAAGGCGTCAGGCAGTGCCCGCTGGGCCGCCAACCGGGCCCGGTAGGCCACCAGCTCTTCAGTCGTCGGCAATGTGCCGTGGACGAGGAGGTGTGCCACCTCCTCGAACTGGCAGGACGCTGCCAGGTCCGCGATGTCGTAACCGCGGTAGTGCAGGTCGTTGCCGCTGCGGCCGACGCTGCACAGCGCCGTGTTCCCGGCCACGACTCCGGACAGCGCGACCGACTTCTTGGCAGGCGTCATTCGCTTCCCTCCTGGAACCTGTCGAGCGCGCGCTCATAGCGGTGGTAGTCGATGCGTTCGTACAGTTCCTCGCGCGTCTGCATCTCGGCGAGGACGGCGCGCTGCGTCCCGTCCCTGCGGATGGTCTCGTAGACGCGCTCAGCCGCCCTGTTCATCGCGCGGAACGCCGACAGTGGGTAGAGCGCGATCGAGACGCCCGCGCCACGCAACTCGTCGAGCGTGTACAGCGGTGTCTGCCCGAACTCGGTGATGTTCGCGAGGACGGGGACGCCCGTCGCCTCCGCGAACACGCGCTAAGTCGCCAGGTCCTGCGCGGCCTCGGGGAACAGCATGTCCGCGCCTGCCTCGACGTAGGCGACCGCGCGTTGCACTGCGGCCTCCAACCCTTCGTTGGCGAGCGCGTCCGTGCGCGCCATGATCGTGAAATCGTCCGAGGTGCGCCCGTCCACCGCCGCTCTGATGCGGTCGACCATCTCGGCCATGGGCACGATCGATTTGTTGGGCCGGTGCCCGCAGCGCTTGGCCGCCACCTGATCCTCGATGTGCACAGCCGAGGCGCCGGCTCGTCCCATCTCGCGCACGGTGCGCGTGATGTTGAAGGCGGATGCGCCGAAGCCGGTGTCGATGTCCACGAGCAGTGGCAGGTCACAGACGTCGGTGATGCGGCGCACGTCCACGAGCACGTCCTCCAACGTGGTGATACCAAGGTCCGGCACACCGAGCGAGCCTGCGGCGACACCGCCGCCCGAGCAGTAGATGGCGCGGTATCCCGAACGCTTGGCGAGCAACGCGTGATTGGCGTTGATGGCGCCGACGACCTGCAAGGGCTGCTCGGCCGCCACGGCATCGCGGAAGGAGGTCATGGCATCAGCTCGTGAACAGCCCGGCATACGCGTTCATCGCCGGCTGGCCGCCGAGATGTGCGTACAACACGTGGGAGTCGCTGGGGATGTGGCCCGCCTTGACGAGGTCGATGAGCCCGGCCATGGACTTGCCCTCGTAGACGGGGTCGAGGATCACTCCCTCCAGCGAGCCGACGAGCCGGATGGCGTCGATGGTGGACTGCACGGGGATCCCGTACTCGTCACCGGCCCACCCTTCGAGCACGGTCACCTCGTCGTCCCGCAGTTCACGGCCGAGGCCGATGAGCTGCGCGGTGTTGCTCGCGATGCGCGCCACCTGGGCCCGAGTCTCCGCGAGCGTGGCTGAGGCATCGATGCCGATGACGCGACGCGGCCTCTCCTGACCCGCGAATCCCGCGATCATGCCGGCATGTGTGGAGCCGGTCACCGTGCAGACGACGATGGTGTCGAAGAAGACGCCGAGTTCCTGCTCCTGCCGTTCCACCTCGTAGGCCCAGTTGGCGAAGCCGAGGCCACCGAGCGGGTGCTCCGACGCTCCGGCTGGGATCCCGTAGGGCCGGCCACCCCTGGCCTCCACGTCGGCGAGTGCCTGCTGCCAGCTGTCCTTGATGCCGATGCCGAATCCGCTGGGATCCAGCCGCACCTCGGCTCCCATGATGCGGGAGAGCATGATGTTGCCAACCCGGTCGTTGGTGACGTCCGGCCAGTTCACCCAGCGCTCCTGCACGAGCAATGCCCTCATGCCGATGTGGGCGGCGACCGCCGCGACCTGGCGAGTGTGGTTGGACTGGTAGCCGCCGATGGAGACGAGCGTGTCGGCACCAGAGGCGATCGCATCGGGCACGATGTACTCGAGTTTGCGCACCTTGTTGCCGCCGTATGCGAGACCACTGTTGCAGTCCTCGCGCTTGGCCCAGATCTGTGCGCCTCCGAGGTGCGCGGTGAGCCGGTGCAACCGGTGGATCGGACTGGGCCCGAACAGCAGTGGATAGCGGGCGAAATCCTGAATCGACATGCGGCCCTCCGGGGTACGTCACGCGGAACGCCTCGCAGCCTGCCACGTCCGCCCACGAGGGCTCCGGCCTACCCCGCGGTCACGCGGTCACGGCACCCGCGGCGACGCCGAGCGGTGAAACGGCCGACGGCCCCGTTGTCCACGGCAGGCGCATGCTGTTCCGTGGGCGAAGGGGCCGTCGGCCGTTTCTCCTTGGCTCCCCCGTTTGGACTCGAACCAAAAACCGCCCGATTAACAGTCGGGAGCTCTGCCAATTGAGCTACGGAGGATCATCCGGCGGGCCGGACAACGCGCGGAACAATACCAGCGTTTCAGGGGCCGCCAAATCCGCGCTCAGACGCCACGAGCGCGCTCTCCGAGCTCGCGCCGCTGCCCCTCGAGGGCGAGGAGGTCTGTGAATGCACGGGCGTGTTCGGGCGATGCCTCGTCCAAGCGCTGCAGGCGCGACTTGAGTTCGGCGATGCGCCGAGCGGCATCCAGCTCGAGCAACCGGGCCACGACGCTGTTGCAGTACACCACCGGATCACCCTTGGCATCGACCGTCAATGGGTCGACGATGGCTGCAGTCAGCGTCGCCCGGACGCCGTCGTCAGTCGCGGCCTCGAGCACGCGATCGAACCAGTCGGCGTTGCTCGCCGCAGCCGCGCCTCCACCGGCGACGATGGCATCGTGCGCGAGGCGGTAGGCCTCGACGGTGTAGGCGTCACGCTCGACCACGTCATACCAGTCCGCCACCGCCAGCGGCTGCTGCAGCACCGCCTTCAGCGCCTCCCGTTCCACCCGGGCCTCCACGCTGTTCGGGATCGCAACGCGCGGTCGGGTGGGCAGCGAAGGCGTGGGGGCAACGGCGACGGTCCGTGCCTGCGCCCGGCTGCCCTGCGTCACGGCGTTCGACACCATCCCCGGCTCGACCCCGAGCCAGCCGGCGAGCAGGCGCGTGTACTCAGGGCGCAGCGCCTGGTCCCGGATCCGTCCGACGATCGGGGCGGTGGCGCGCAGGGCGCTCACCCGGCCCTCGGCGGTGTCGAGGTCGTAGCCACGGAGCGTCGACCTGATGGCGAACTCGAACATGGGCTGGCGGTCCGCGATGAGCTGGCGAACCGCGGCATCGCCGCCGACCTGCCGCAGTTCATTGGGGTCGAGGCCATTGGGTTCGACGGCGACGAAGGTGGCTGCCACGAACTTCTGGTCATCCTCGAACGCGCGCAGTGCCGCCTTCTGACCGGCGGCATCACCATCGAAGGTGAAGATCACCTGACCGGCGAAGGAGTCGTCATCCATGAGCAGTCGGCGCAGCACCTTGATGTGCTCCGCCCCGAAGGCCGTACCACAGGTGGCGACCGCGGTGGTGACGCCGGCGAGATGACAGGCCATGACGTCCGTGTACCCCTCGACGATCACCGCCTGCTGCTGCTTGGAGATCTCACGTCGGGCCAGGTCGATGCCATAGAGCACGCCGCTCTTCTTGTAGATCGGCGTCTCCGGCGTGTTCAGGTACTTCGGGCCCTCATCGTCGTCGTAGAGCTTGCGGGCGCCGAACCCGATGACGGCCCCCGAGAGGTCGCG